>NZ_JBQCGC010000067.1:0-12896 GCF_051956055.1 Amnibacterium sp. | reverse complement strand
CGACGTCCAGAACCAGGACGTGCTGCTCTTCATCGACAACATCTTCCGGTTCACGCAGGCCGGCTCCGAGGTGTCGACGCTGCTCGGCCGCATGCCGTCCGCGGTGGGCTACCAGCCGAACCTCGCCGACGAGATGGGCGTGCTCCAGGAGCGCATCACCTCGACGCGCGGCCACTCGATCACGTCGCTGCAGGCGATCTACGTGCCTGCGGACGACTACACCGACCCGGCGCCCGCGACGACGTTCGCGCACCTCGATGCGACAACCGAGCTGTCCCGCGAGATCGCCTCCCGCGGCCTGTACCCGGCCGTGGACCCGCTGACGTCGACGAGCCGCATCCTCGACCCGCGGTACCTGGGCGAGGACCACTACCGCGTGGCGACGACCGTGAAGCAGATCCTGCAGAAGAACAAGGAGCTGCAGGAGATCATCGCGATCCTCGGTGTCGACGAGCTCTCCGAGGAGGACAAGATCACGGTCGCCCGCGCGCGCCGGATCCAGCAGTTCCTCTCGCAGAACACCTACATGGCGACCAAGTTCACCGGTGTCGAGGGCTCCACGGTCCCGCTGAAGGAGACCGTCGAGTCGTTCGACGCGATCGCCAAGGGCGAGTTCGACGACGTGCCGGAGCAGGCGTTCTTCAACGTCGGCGCCATCTCGGACGTCGAGGAGAAGGCCGCGCAGATCGCGAAGGAGAACGGCTGACCATGGCCGACCTCACGGTCACCATCGTCTCCGCCGACGAGCAGATCTGGTCCGGGCAGGCGCACATGGTCGTCGCCCGGACCCAGGTCGGCGAGATCGGTCTCCTCGCCGGGCACCAGCCCCTGCTCGGGATCCTGTCGGCCGGCGAGGTGCGCATCACGACCTCGGACGGCGGCCGGATCGTCGCGAACGCCGAGGACGGCTTCATCTCCATGGAGAACGACACGGTCACGATCGCCGCGCGCGCCGCGGCGCTCGCCTGATCGCGCCCCGCACCGCCTTTCGTCGTTCAGGAGAATTCCGCGCGCAGCGCCGGGTCCTCCTGAACGACGAAGGGTGATCGTGCTGCTGCCGCCCTCCGAGACGAAGGCCGAGGGCGGCTCCGGCGTGCTCGACCCGGCATGCCTCGGGTTCCCCTCGTTGCGCGGACGGCGACGCACGGTCGCCGCGGCGCTGAAGCGCTTGCCGCTGCAGCAGGCGCCCGCGGTGCTGAAACTCGGCAGCCGGAACGCCCATGAGGCGCGCTGGAACCGGGAGCTGACGACCGGACCGGTGCGCCCCGCCGTCGAGCGCTACACGGGCGTTCTCTACGACGGGCTCGGCGCGTCGACGCTCTCGCCCGAGGCGCGTGCGTGGGCCGATGCGCACGTCGCCATCGCGTCGGCCCTGTTCGGGCTGCTGCGCGCGTCCGACCCGATCCCGCTGTACCGGCTCTCGGGCTCCACCGCGCTGCCCGGCCTGCCGCTCAAGGCGCACTGGCGGGAGGCGGTGTCGGCCGCGCTCGCCGCGACGGGGGAGTGGATGCTGGACGCGCGCTCGGAGGCGTACGTCGCGCTCGGTCCCGCGCCGGCCGGGAGCGCGTTCCTGCACGTGGAGACGCCGGAGGGCCGCGCCCTCAACCACTTCAACAAGCACGCGAAGGGCGAGCTCGTGCGCCGGCTGGCGGAGACCGGCGCGGCCGTGGGCTCGCGCGCGGACCTGCTCGCCTGGGCCGCCGACGCCGGTGTCGCGCTCGAGCCGCGCGGGGAGCGCGACCTGGTCCTGCGCGTCTGACCGGGAGGATGGGGAGCATGGCAGGGCAGGATGTGGCGGCCGTCGTCGCGCAGGCGCTCGACCTGGCGCCCGTGATCGACGGACACAACGACTGGCCCTGGGAGCTGCGGCTCCACCACGGCTCGGCCGTGGCGGGACTCGAGAGGGGCTTCCCCGGGCACACCGACATCGCCCGGCTGCGTGCCGGTGGGGTGGGCGCCCAGCTGTGGAGCGTGTTCGTCGAGGACCTGCCGCCGGGGACCGACGGGCCGGCGGCCGGAGCCGTCGTACAGACGCTCGAGCAGATCGACGTGGTGCACCGGATCGTCGAGGCGTACCCGGACGACTTCGTGCTCGCCCGCTCGGCCGCCGACATCGAGGCGGCCAGGGCCTCCGGGCGCATCGCCGCACTGCTCGGCGCGGAGGGCGGCCACCAGATCGAGGACTCGCCGGGCGTCCTCCGCATGCTCGCGGCGCTCGGCGTGCGGTACCTGACGCTGACCCACAACCGGAACAGCGCCTGGGCCGACGCCGCGACCGACGAGCCGACGCACGGCGGCCTCACCGACCGGGGGCGCGCGTACGTCCGCGAGCTGAACCGGCTCGGCATGCTCGTCGACCTCTCGCACGTCGCCCCGGCGACCATGCACGCCGCGCTGGGCGTGTCGAGCGCGCCGGTGATCTTCAGCCACAGCTCGGCCAGGGCGTTGAACGACCACCCGCGGAACGTGCCGGACGACGTGCTCGCACGCCTCGCCGGCAACGGCGGCGTCGTGATGGTGACGTTCGTGCCGCAGTTCCTCGACCGCGCCTACCGGGAGTGGGACGACGCGGGCCGCGTCGGTCCGGCGCCCCGGGTGCCGCTCGCGGTGCTCGCCGACCACGTCGAGCACGCCCGCGACGTCGCGGGCGTGCGGCACATCGGGCTGGGCGGCGACTTCGACGGCGTCGACGCGATGCCGGAGGGGATCACCGGGGTCGACGGCTACCCGCTGCTCCTCGCCGAGCTCGCCCGACGCGGGTGGAGCGCAGCCGACCTCGCCGGGCTGGCCGGGGCGAACGTGCTGCGCGTGCTCCGGGCGACGGACGACGCGTTCGCCGGAGACCGCGAGCCGACCGCGCTCGTGCGCTGACGGGTCAGCGCTCGGCGCGCCAGCAGCCGGCCACGTGGTCGTCGACGAGGCCGGCCGACTGCATCAGCGCGTAGACCGTGGTCGGCCCGACGAAGCGGAGCCCCTCGCGCTTCAGCGCCCTCGCCAGCGCTCTGGACGCGCTCGTCGTGGCGGGGATGTCGCCCGCGTCCTCCGGAGGCACGTGCTCGGCTTGCGCCGCCGGCTGGAACGACCACACGAGCCGGTCCAGGGCGCCGTCGCCGTCCCGCTCCCGCAGCGCCACGACCGCCCGGGCGTTGCCGATCGCGGCCTCGATCTTCTGCCGGTTGCGGATGATCCCCGCGTCCGCGAGCAGGCGCTCGACGTCGTCGCCGTCGAACGCCGCGACCGCGTCGGGCTCGAAGCGCGCGAACGCGTCCCGGAACGCCGCACGCTTCCGCAGCACGACGATCCACGACAGGCCGCTCTGGAACCCCTCGAGCGTCAGCTTCTCGTACAGGGCGCGGTCGCCGTGCAGCGGGACGCCCCACTCGTCGTCGTGGTACGCGGCGTACAGCTCGCCGGCGGCCCACGCGCAGCGCGCGCGCCCGTCCGGTCCGGTCACGGCTGACATGGTCGGCAGGGTAGTGGGAGCGGGGAGCACGCCGGGACGGTAGCCGCCGCGCCACGGCCGCGATCCGGTGGATCGGCGCCGGGCGGCGGAACCCGGCTGTGGAGGAGCGACGCGCGGGCCGGTCGTGCGGGAGGGGGCGGGTCAGGCCCGCCCGAGCCGCCCGGTGACGGCTGCGACGAGGGACGGGCGGCCGAGCAGCCGCTCCTCCGCGTCCGCGAGCTGCAACGACCCGATCACCGCGTTCACGCCCGCGAAGCGGAACGGCTCCGTCTCCCACCGCGGCGGCCGCTTGCCGACCCACGGGAGGGCGGTCAGCGGCGTGCTCCGGTCCGTCACGAGATCGGCGACGGTCCGGCCCGCGAGGTTCGCGGTGCTGACCCCGTCGCCGACGTAGCCTCCCGCGACGACGACGCGGCCCCCGGCGAGCGGCGAGACGAACGGATGCCAGTCCCGAGGCACGCCGAGCGGTCCGCCCCAGCGGTGCGTGATCCGCGCGCCGGCCGCAGCGGGGAACAGGGCGGCGAGCGCGTGCTCGAGGTGCCCGTGCACCGCGCGGGAGCGGTCGTACGCGGGTCGGATCGCGCTGCCGAGGTGGTACCTGGCGCCGCGGCCGCCGAACACGAACCGGTCGTCGGCCGTGCGCTGGCCGTACACGAGGTTGTGCCGGAAGTCGGTGACCGTGGCCCCGCGGGGCAGCCCGATCGCGTCCCAGACCGACGCCGGCAGCGGCTCGGTCGCGAGCACGAGCGAGTAGAGCGGGAGGATGCGGGTGCCGACCTGCGGCAGCTCGCAACCCCACGCCTCCGTGGCGACCACGATGCGCTCGGCGACCACCGTGCCCTCGGTGGTGGTGACCCGGCCGGGCGCCACCCCCGTGACCCGCGTCCGCTCGAAGAGCGCGGCCCCGCGCTCCTCTGCGGCCCGCGCCAGCCCGCGGACGAGCTTGCCCGGGTGGAGGCTCGCGCAGGCCTCGGTCCAGAGGGTCTCGCCGAGCACCGGGTCGGCCCTCCGCTCGGGCACCGGCGCGCCGGCCTCCGCGGCCTCCCGCTGCTCGGCCGTCGCGGCCCGGTCCGCGAGCGCCGACCGTATGAGGGCGTAGGTGCCCTGCCGGTCGAAGTCGCAGTCGATCCCGAGCGCGGCCGCCGCCCGGCCGACCTCGGCGACGGTGTCGAGCATGGCCCTGCTCATCGCGCGCGCCGCCTCGTCGCCGTGCCGCCGGGCGAGCTCCGCCGGGCCGACCGGGAACAGGGCGGAGGCCCACCCGCCGTTGCGCCCGGAGGCGCCGAAGCCGGCGAACTCCCGCTCGACCACGACGACCCGGGCGTGGGGCTCGCGCTCGAGCACGGACAGGGCGGTCCACAGGCCCGTGAACCCCGCGCCGACGACGCACACGTCGGCCGTGACGTCGCCGGGCAGCGCGGCCCGGGGCGCGAGGTCGTCGATGCCCTGCGCGACCAGGTCGTCGAGCCAGAAGCCTGCCGACCCGGCCGTGGTCACAGCCTCGCCCAGGCCTCGGTGAGCACCCCGCGCAGGATGCTCTCGATCTCGTCGAACTCGCGCTCGCCGATCGTCAGCGGGGGAGCGAGCTGGATCACCGGGTCGCCGCGGTCGTCCGCGCGGCAGTAGAGCCCGGCCTCGAACAGCGCCGACGAGAGGAACCCGCGCAGCAGCCGCTCGCTCTCGTCCTCGTCGAAGGTCGCCCTCGTGGCCTTGTCCTTCACCAGCTCGATGCCGAAGAAGTAGCCGTCCCCGCGCACGTCCCCGACGATCGGCAGGTCCCGCAGCCGCTCGAGCGCCGCGCGGAACAGGGGGCTCTTCTCCCGGACGCGCTCGTTCAGGCCCTCCTCCTCGAAGATCGCCAGGTTCTCGAGCGCGACGGCGGCGGACACGGGGTGCCCGGCGAACGTGTAGCCGTGGGCGAACGACGTGGTGCCGTGACGGAAGGGCTCGTAGATGCGCTCGGACACGATCGTCGCGCCGATGGGGGAGTAGCCGCTCGTCATCGCCTTCGCGCAGGTGATCATGTCGGGCACGTAGCCGTAGGTGTCGCAGGCGAAGGTGCTGCCGATGCGGCCGAAGGCGCAGATGACCTCGTCGGACACGAGCAGCACGTCGTGGCGGTCGCAGATCTCCCGCACCCGCTGGAAGTAGCCGGGGGGAGGCGTGAAGCAGCCGCCGGAGTTCTGCACCGGCTCGAGGAACACGGCGGCGACGGTCTCCGGGCCCTCGAAGAGGATCTGCTGCTCGATGCGGTCGGCAGCCCAGAGCCCGAACGCCTCCAGGTCGTCGGCCGGGGCGCCCATCTCGTCCGCGCGGTAGAAGTTCGTGTTCGGCACCCGGAACGATCCGGCGGGCAGCGGCTCGAACGGCGCCTTCATGCCAGGCAGGCCCGTGATCGAGAGCGCGCCGTGCGGCGTGCCGTGGTAGGCGTACTGGCGCGAGATGACCTTGTACTTGGTCGGCTTGCCGACGAGCTTGAAGTACTGCTTCGCGAGCTTGTAGGCGGTCTCGACCGCTTCACCGCCTCCCGTGGAGAAGAAGACGCGGTTCAGGTCGCCGGGCGCCTCGTTCGCGAGCCGCTCGGCGAGCTCGATCGCGGCGGGGTGCGCGTACGACCAGATCGGGAAGAAGGCGAGCTGCTCCGCCTGCTTCGCGGCCGCCTCCGCGAGCCGGCGCCTGCCGTGCCCGGCGTTCACGACGAACAGGCCGGACAGCCCGTCGATGAGCCGCTGGCCCTGAGCGTCCCAGATGTGGTGCCCCTCGCCGCGGACGATGACGGGCACGCCGTCCCGTTCGAGCGCGCTCTGCCGCGAGAAGTGCAGCCACAGGTGCTCCCGCGCCTTCCGCTGCAGGTCCGCGTCGGCGGAGAAGCGCGGGTCGGGGACGAGCTGCTCGGTGATCGTCATGGTGTTCCTTCTCTCGGTTGGTTCGAGGCCCGCTCCGCCCGCACCTCGACCGACGACGGGCTGAGTCCTAGCGGACGCCCCAGTGGTAGGCCTGCTTGCGCAGCTGGAGGTAGACGAACGTCTCCGTCGCGACGACCCCCTGCAGCTGCCGGATGTCGCTGTTCAGGAGCTCGATGAGGTCGTCGTCGTTCTCGCACACGACCTCGGCGAGCAGGTCGAAGGTGCCCGCCGTCATCACGACGTAGTCGACCGCCGCGAGCTCGGCGAGCCGGTCGGCGACCTCCCGGATGTCCCCGGAGACGCGGATGCCGATCATCGCCTGACGCGTGAAGCCCAGCTGCATCGGGTCCGTGACGGCCACGATCTGCATGACGCCCGCTTCGGTGAGGCGCTGCACGCGCTGCCGCACCGCCGCCTCCGACAGCCCGACCCGTTTGCCGATGTCGGCGTAGGAGCGCCGACCGTCCTCCTGCAGCTGGTCGATGATCGCCTTCGACACGTCGTCGAGGTGCACGGGCACCGCACGGTCGCGGCTGCGGGACGTCACGACAGACGAGTCTGGCAGGGGATCCTGCATGAGGCCATCGGATCCGTCGTCCGGAGTGGGCGGAAGTGCCGAAATGCTCTGCTCCACGTCGTCCGCCGTGCGGGTAGGTTCGTGCCATGGCGGCGACGACGACCCTCGGCAACTTCATCGGCGGCGAGCGGCGGGAGGGCGGCCCCGGCACCATCGACCTCGTCTCCCCGGTGACCGAGGAGGTCTACGGCACGTCGGTGGACTCGGGCGCCGAGCAGGTCGACGAGGCGTTCGCCGCGGCGAAGACCGCGTTCGCGACGTGGCGGGACACGACGCCCGCCGAACGACAGCTCGCGCTGTTCCGCATCGCCGATGCGATGGAGGCGCGCGCGGAGGAGTTCGCCGCACTCGAGTCGAAGGACACCGGCAAGCCGCTCGGGAGCCTCGTCGAGGACGAGATCCTCGTCTCCGTCGACCAGATCCGGTTCTTCGCCGGTGCCGCGCGGAACCTGGAGGGCCGCAGCGCGGGGGAGTACATGCGGGACCACACCTCCTTCATCCGCAGGGAGCCGGTCGGGGTGATCGGGCAGGTGACCCCCTGGAACTACCCGCTCAACATGGCCACCTGGAAGTTCGCGCCGGCGATCGCCGCGGGCAACACGGTCGTGCTGAAGCCCTCGGAGACCACGCCGTCCTCCACCCTGCTGCTCGCCGAGGTCGCGGCGGAGTTCCTCCCGGCCGGCGTGCTCAACGTGATCACCGGTGGCCGCGCCACGGGAGCGGCCATGGTCGACCACCCGACGCCGGCGATGATCTCGATCACGGGCTCCGTCCGCGCGGGCATGGCGGTCGCGAAGGCCGCCTCGAGCGACCTGAAGCGCGTGCACCTCGAGCTCGGCGGCAAGGCGCCGGTCATCGTGTTCGACGACGCGGACATCGAGCTCGCCGTCGAGGGCATCGTCACCGCCGGCTACTTCAACGCGGGCCAGGACTGCACGGCGGCCACCCGGCTGCTGGTGCAGGAGGGCATCCACGACGAGTTCGTCGCGGCGCTCGCCGAGTACGCGCGCGACCACGCCACGACCGGCGCCCCCGACCAGGACGTGCTGTACGGCCCGGTCAACAACGCCGACCAGCTCGCCAGGGTCGCGGGCTTCATCGACCGGCTGCCGGACCACGCCAGGATCGAGACCGGCGGCGCCCGCCACGGCGACACCGGCTACTTCTGGGACGCGACGATCGTGTCGGGCCTGCGGCAGCACGACGAGGCCGTGCAGAACGAGATCTTCGGGCCGGTGCAGACCGTCCAGCGGTTCACCGACGAGGCGCAGGCGATCGAGTGGGCCAACGACGTCGAGTACGGGCTGTCCTCCTCCGTCTGGACGCGCGACCACGGCACGGCGATGCGGGTCTCGCGCGCGCTCGACTTCGGCTGCGTCTGGATCAACACGCACATCCCGCTCGTCGCGGAGATGCCGCACGGCGGCTTCAAGCACTCCGGGTACGGCAAGGATCTCTCGAGCTACGGCTTCGAGGACTACACTCGGCTGAAGCACGTCATGTCCTACATCGGAGCGTGAGCGCGCCATCGCTGCGCCGGGTTCACGACGGATCGACGGCACTGGATCGATGGCACTTCGGGCATTCGACGGGGGACGGCTTCACGTGGTCGCAGGCGCCTTCTACTCGGGCGAGGTGCTCGAGCCGGGCGCGGACTGGCGCCTCCTCGTCACCGACCGGTTCCTCGGGGCGTTCGGCCCGTCGACGACCGTGTCGACCATGAGCACGCTCTGGCGGATCGCCGCCGACGAGACCCTCGGGCTGGACGCGCTCATCGCCGCCATCCCGGCGCGCGGCGTCTCGGCGGTCGACTCCTACGCGATCGCCGCGCTCGGCCGCACCACCACGTTCGTGGTGCGCGGCGGCGGATGCGCGGACGTGTCCGTCGGAGGACGGGTCCGGCGCGTCGACGCGCGCGGGTCGGAGCCGTGGTACGTCGCGGAGCTCACGGGCGTCGAGCGGTTCGCGCTCGGGCCGCTGCAGCGCTCGCCTGGCGACCTCGCGCAGCGGCCGCAGGACCTGCCGATCGACGGCGGCGTCGTGTTCGGCCCCTGGCTCGGCTGGGCGGTGGACTCGCAGACCCCGCCGAGATCGGCGCCCACCCCGGTGCAGCCCGCCGCCGTGCCCGAGTTCGACCCGCACGACACGAACGTGCTCGGCGACCTCGGGCGGCGCGCCGCGTCCCTCCGGAGGCACCGGGGCGAGCCGCCGGCCACGGCGCCGACGCCCGAGACCGAGACCGCCGCGGCGTTCCGGCTGGGCGACCGGCCGCCCGAGCGGGTGGACGCGCCCGTGTACGTCGGCCGCCAACCGCGCAGCCCGCGCATCACGGGCGGGGTGCTCCCGCGCCTCGTGCGGGTCGACAGCCCGAGCCGTGAGGTGTCCGCCACCCACATCGAGCTGCGGCCGACCCACCAGGGCCTGGTGCTCACCGACCTCGAATCCACGAACGGGACGGTGGTCCGCCAGCCGGGCACCGGGGTGCGACGCCTCGAGTCCGGCGAGTCCCTCCCGGTGGTTCCGGGTACGCTCATCGACATCGGCGACGGCAACGTCATCGAGATACTCGCCTACCGCTGACCCGGCACGCTCGTCGCGGCCGACCGCGAAGGAGCAGGCCGCACGGTGACGGAGATCGGATCGAGCAGCGGACCACGTCGGATCCCGCTGCCGGCGGACGCGGGCGCGGTCGTGCTCTCCTGGGGCACCGCGACCGATGTCGGCCACCGCAGGCAGGTGAACGAGGACAGCCTGATCGCCGTGCCGCCGGTGTTCGCCGTCGCGGACGGGATGGGCGGCCACGCCGCGGGCGACCTGGCCAGCCACGCCGTCGTCGACCGGCTGCAGTCCGCTGCGAAGGACGGATTCGTCACCCCTGCCGCGATCGGGCTCGCCCTCGCGCAGGCGGCCCACGACATCGCGCGGCTGGACGGCACCGCCCTCACGGGCGCGGGGACGACGGTGACCGGCGTCGCGCTGACCGTGTCGGGCGACGACCCGTACTTCGCGGTGTTCAACGTCGGCGACTCGCGCGTCTACCGGTGGTTCGAGGGCGAGTTCGAGCAGGTCACCGTGGACCACTCGGTGGTGCAGGAGCTCGTCGACGCGGGCGCGATCACGCGCAGCCAGGCGGAGACGCACCCGGACAGCAACGTCATCACCCGCGCGGTGGGCTTCAACGAGCCGCCGATGCCGGACTACTGGATGCTGCCGGTCGAGCCGGGCGTCCGGATGGTCGCGTGCTCCGACGGGCTGACCAAGGAGGTCGGGGAGGAGCGCATCCAGGCGCTCGTCTCGGCCGGGTCGCCTGCGGACGCGACCGCCCGCGCCCTGGTCCAGGAGGCGCTCGAGGCGGGCGGCCGGGACAACGTCACCGTGGTGGTCGTCGACGTGGTCGAGGTGGAGCCCGCCAGAGGCTGAGCACGGGGAGAGCGCCGCGTCCCCTCCTCCACAGCCGGAGATCGGACCCGATCGCGGAACCGGCCACGCGGCCGGGTCGCGCGCAGGTCAGGATGCCGGTCGTGACCGACCGCCTCGCGGTGCCGGTGCGGCCCGTGCCGCCCGACCCGCCGCCGTTCCCGCTGATCGGCGTGCTCGCCCCGCTCGTGCTCGCGGCAGGCATGTTCGCGGTGCTGCGCACCCCGACCGTGCTGCTGCTCGCGGTCTTCAGCCCGGTGCTCGCGATCGCGGCGGTCGTCGACGGACGGCTCCAGCTGCGGCGGCGGCGCCGTCGCGACGAGCAGCGGCACGACGCCGCGATGGGGGAGGCGGAGCGGGCGCTCGAGGTGCTGCGGTCGACCGCGAGCGCAGCCGCGACGGCCGCCGATCCCGGTCCCGCGGCGCTCGCGGCCGACGCTGCCGCCTGGGCGGGGAGGCCGCCGACGGGTCGCCTCGTCATCGGGACGGCGGACCTCCCGTGTCCGCCGATGGTGAGCGGCGTCGCCGGCGACGAGCGCGGGCGGGCGCTGCTGGCGGCAGGCGCGGTGCTGCCCGACGCCCCGCTCGTGGTCCCCGCAGGCACCGGCGTCGCGGTCGCGGGTCCGGCGCCGCTCGCCGCCGCGTTCTCGCGCGCCGTCGCCGTGGCGCGGCTGCGGGGGGAGGGCGGCACGGACGGCGCGACGCTGCTGGCCACCACGGCCGGCGCCGGGGCGGACGTGGTCGTGGAGATCGGTCCGGACGGCGGCGCGCGGGTCGTGCACGCGAGCGGACCGGCCGCGGGCTGCGGGATCCGAAAGTTCCGCCCGGCCCTGCTCACCGCGGACGTGCACGCCGCCGCGGTCGACCGCGGCGGTGAGGTCGGGCTCGGTGCGCTGCTCGACCGTCCAGCGACCGGCGGGCTCGCCGCGCGCTTCCTGCTCGGCCCGGACGGTCCGGTGGACGTCGACCTCGTGGCGGACGGCCCGCACGCCGTGGTGGGCGGGACCACCGGGAGCGGGAAGAGCGCCCTGCTCACGGCCTGGGTCCTGGCGCTGGCCGCTGCGCACCCGCCCACCGAGCTCGTGCTGCTGCTCGTCGACTGCAAGGGAGGGGCGGCCTTCGACCCGCTCGCCGGGCTCCCGCACGTCGCGGGCGTCGTCACCGACCTCGACGCCGAGGAGGCGGAGCGGGCCGTCGCGAGTCTCGCCGCTGAGCTGCGCCGCCGGGAGCTGGCGGTCCGCGAGGCGGGCGGTGCGGACCTCACCGCCACCGGGCTGCCGAGGCTGGTGGTCGTCGTCGACGAGTACCGGGCGCTCGTCGACCGGGCACCGGAGCTCGCCGCGCTGTTCGGGGACCTCGCCGCACGCGGGCGCTCGCTCGGGGTCCACCTCGTGCTCTGCACGCAGCGGCCCGTCGGGGTCATCAGGGAGGACGTGCTCGCGAACTGCCCGATCCGGATCGGGCTCCGGGTGCAGGACGCCGCGGACAGCAGGGCGCTCGTCGGCTCGGACGAAGCGGCCCTCCTCGGGCGGGAGCCGGTCGGCGGCGCCGTCCTCAGAACCGAGCGGCGCACCCGCGTGCGCGTCGCCGCCGTCGACCGCGACGCGGTCCACGCCGCCGTCGTCACGATCCGGGCGGGATCCCCACGGGCACGGGCCGAACCACCCTGGCTGCCGCCGCTGCCCGCGCGGCTCGCGCCCGGATCCCTCCCGCTCCCGCCCGCGCCGCTCGTCGCGCTCGGGCTGACCGATCTGCCGGACGAGCAGCGGCAGCCGGTGCTCGCCTGGGACCCGGTCCGGCAGCCGCGGCTGCTCGTCGTCGGGGATCCCGGCACCGGGCGCAGCACGGCGCTGGCCGCCGTCGCCGCCGGGCTCGGGGTCCGGCCGCTGCCACCCGACCCCGCGGTGCTCTGGGACCGGCTCCCGGAGGTGGAGCGGCCGCTGCTCGTCGACGACCTCGACCACCTGCTCGACCGGCTGGGCGACACCCACCGGACCGCTGCCGTGGAGCGCCTCGCCGCGCGGGGGCGGGTTCCCGCAGCCGCGCCCCCCCCGGTGTCGGTGCGGGGTGCCACCGCCGGGGCGGGCCGGCCGCGCCCACCGCGGTGACGGTGCGGGGTCCCTCTGCCTGGGCGGGCCTGCCGCTCCGCGCGGTGGCGGGCCTCTTCGACGAGACCGTCCTGCTGCGCCTCGGCCTGGACGATCATCTCGCGCTCGGCGCATCCCGGAGCAGCTGGTCGGGACGGCCGATGCCCGGCCGCGGCTGGTGCGCGGGAGCGCGCGTGCAGCTCGCGCTCGCGCCGCCCGTCCCGGCGGAGGAGGCGCCTCCTGGCACCCCGCTGCCGAGCGGCCCGCTGGTGCTCGTGACCAGGCGTCCGCGTGCTCGCGGGGATCGGCTCACCGACGCGGGATGGACGGTGCTGCCTGCGGGCGACCTGCCGGAGGCGGTGGGGCCGACGACGGCGCTCGTCGGGTCACCCGCCGATTGGCAGGGGGCATGGCGCGCGCTGGGGGCGCTCCGGGCGGAGCACCCG
>NZ_JBQCGC010000066.1:0-12748 GCF_051956055.1 Amnibacterium sp. | reverse complement strand
CTGAAACCCGGCACCGATCTCATCGATCCGACCTGGTGGGATCCGCTGGTCTACAGCTTCCGCCACTTCTTCTCCCGCGGCCCGGAGCTCGGCGGGCTGCCGTCCACCCCGCCCGCGGAGCGGAGCGGGCTGGACGGCACGCGCTGAGGCCCTGCGCCCGCGATCGAGGCGAGTCTCCCGACGACGCCGCTACTCCTGCGGAGGAATCGCCGGAGGCGCGGATCGAAGCGTCGGGGGCTTCCGCTCATGCCTCCTTGTCGCCGAGGTGGAGCGCTCCCTTGACCCGTTCGACGCCTTCCGCGACCAGTCCCTGCGCTGAGTCGACCATGGCGGCGGCTCCGAGGGGATCCCCTTTCGCGAACGCCTTGATGGTGTTGTTGCGGTACTCGGCGGTGATCTTCGCGGGCAGAGGAGGCGCGTTCCGTGTGACGTAAGCATCGATCAGCGTGACCCCACGGTGGGCGAGCGCTTCCTCGACGGCACTCGCGACCTGCTCGTCACCCGTGACCATGATGCCCTTGAATCCGAGCAGCTCCGCCCAACCGGCGTAGTCCACCGATTGGACGTTCTGGGATCCCTCCCACACAGGATTCCCGTCCTCGGTGCGCATCTCCCACGACACCTGGGCGAGGTCGTCGTTGTGCATGACGACGATGACGAAGGTGGGGTCGTCCCACCGCTCCAGGTACTTCTTCACCGTGATCAGCTCGTTCATGCCGAGCATCTGGAATGCGCCGTCTCCGATGGTGCAGACCACGGTGCGGTCCGGGTAGGCGAACTTGGCCGCTGTGGCGTACGGCATGGCGGCGAGCATGCTCGCCAGACGCCCGGACAGGTCCCCCTTCATGTCGTTGCGGAGACGGATGTGGTGGCCGTACCAGTCGGCGGTCGTGCCGGCGTCGCAGGTGACGATCGCCCCGTGCGGGAGTCGCTTGTTCAGCTCGTGGAAGACCCGACGGGGATTGCCGCCGTCTGGGAAGGAGAGCATCGCCTGAGCCTCCATCTCCTGCTCCCAGTCGTGCATCTCGGCGGCGATCTTCTCCTGCCAGGAACGGTCGGCCTTCTGCTCGATCATCGGCAGCAGCTCCGTCAGTGTGGCCTTGACGTCTCCCCAGAGGTTGACCTCGGTCGGGTAACGGAGACCGAGCTGCTCCGGCTTCAGGTCGACCTGCACGGCGCGAGCCTGGCCCGTCTTCGGCAGGTACTCGCCGTACGGGTAGTTGCTGCCGAGGATCACGAGGGTGTCGCACTCCCGGATCTGGTGGAGGCTCGGCAGCGAACCGAGCAGCCCGACCTGTTGGGTGTGGAAGGGGACGTCGGCGGGGACGACGTCCTTGCCGCGCAGCGCGGTGATGATGCCCGCGCCGCACCGGGTCGCGGCTTCGAGCACCTCGGTGGTGGCCCCTCGGGCGCCCGCGCCGACCAGGAAGGTGATCTTGGTACCGGCGTTGATGACGTCGGCAGCGGCCCGGAGGGCCTCCTCCGGGGGCCGGATCGCGGTCGGAGCGGCGACGGCGCTGGAGCGGGAGACCCAGTGCTCGGCCGCGGGTTCGACCGCCTTCATCGCCTGTACGTCGTGCGGAAGCACGATGACGGCGGGCTGCAACCGGGCCTTCGCCGTCCGGAACGCGGTGTCGATGACCGCTTGCGCCTGCTCCGGCGTCACGATCGTCTGCACGTAGCACGCGACGTCGGCGAAGGCCCGCTCGAGGTTGTCCTCCTGCTGGACGAAGGTGCCGAGGGAGGCCAGGCCCTGCTGTCCGACGATCGCCACGACGGGCACGTTGTCGCTCTTCGCGTCGTACAGCCCGTTGATCATGTGGAAGGCGCCGGGGCTCGAGGTGGCGATGCAGACACCGACCTCGCCCGTGAACTTCGCGTGCGCCGTCGCCATGAGGGAGCAGATCTCCTCATGCGTGGGGCGGATGTAGTCGAGGCCTGTGCCTTCGCGGTCCGTCTTGCCGAGCATGCCGTCCAGTTCGCCGACGCCGTCGCCCGGGAAGCCGAACACCCGGGTGACGCCCCACGCTTCGATCCGCTCGATCAAGAACTCGCTGACGGTGGACATGGATTCCTTTCGGATGTGCGGCGGGTCCAGTCGCAGGAGCCGCCGGGCGGTCAGGTGGAGGGGAGCTCGGGGATGCGGGGGACGCCGTGATCGCGACGCTGCTCGGCGATGTGACCGTGCTCCGGGGCCACGTGCGCGAGCACGTCCTGCCAGGCGTCGGCGATCGTCAGCGCCGCGCTACCGACGACGGTGTGCACGCGTGGTGCCTCGGGCAGGTGACGCTCCCACCAGCGCACGTCGCGCGCACCGATCACCGGATCGTCCGCCCCGGCGAGGACGAGCACGTCGGCGGTGATGTCGGCGAGACCCGTGGTCCATCCCGGGTCGCTGAGCAGCGCACGGTCGCCGTCGATGCCTGCCCGGCCCTGCACGAACGCCTGCTCGATCATCCGGTCGAGTCGGTTCTCGAGCCCCAGGTGGCGTGACAGTGCCGGATCATCCGGTGCGATGCGCAGAGCCTCGCGGGCGCCGACGTCCGAGCGGCTTCGCTGGGCGAGCTCCTCCGCCTTCGCGGGCGTTGGTGGGGAGACCAGAGCAAGCCTGTCGACGAGGTCCGGATGTCGGGCAGCGAGCGCTGCGGCTACAACCGCCCCGGTCCCCCACCCGATCACACCGCAGTGCTGCAAGTCGGCTTTCGAGATCCTGTCGGCGTTCCGTTCATCGGTGGTGACCAGAGCGGCGATCTCGTCCGCGCGATCGGCGAGCGAGTGGTGGGCCCCTGGAGGCAGCGCGGGGGTCGAGCCGTAGCCCGGCCGATCGAGCCCGACCAGGTGGAGACCCCAGCGGTCCGTCAGGAGGGGGTCAGGGTCGAATGTGGACGAGCCCGGCGTGGGGTGACACATGACGACCAGCCGATCCGCCATCGGATCACCGAAGGCCGTCAGCCCGACCTGACGTCCGGACGGGAGAGTCGCGCGCACGTCCGACATCAGCGCCGCCCCGATCGAGACACAGCCGGCGAGCGGCGGAGACCGACCGCTGCTGAACGTGCAGGCGGCTCGAGCGACAGGCTTCCCTCGGAAGCCGATGGTCGGGACAGGAGCGCCACGGACGAACTGCACCATTTGTACCTGTGCAAACGGTTAGCGCGTGTCGGCTTGTGCGCTCAGAGCCCGAGCGTCAGTAGGTCTCCGTCCGCCTCCCCGGAGATGTCCGAGAACCGCCGGAGTGCCGCCACAAGGGCGGCGCGCTCGGGCGGCTGCATCACGCCGAGGATCCGGTCCACCCGGCGGCGCCGGTCCTCGGTGACCTCGCGCACGAGCTCGCTGCCGGCGTCGGTGAGCGCCACCGTGACCTCGCGTCGGTCGGGGGAGAGGGTCCTGCGTTCCACCCATCCGCCGCGCTGCAGACGGTCCACCAGTCGGGTGCAGGTGGATGGCGCCACCTCGAGCAGGTCGCCGAGGACGCCGATGCGCAGGGGGCCGAGTGACGACAGCAGGACGAGCGCCCGGATCTGCGGGAGCGTGACCCGTTCCAGCGTCGGCTGCAGGCCGACGGCCACGATCCCCAGCAGGGCGCGCGACGCGCGGATCACCTCATCCGTCTCTGCGAGCATGCCGCCTCCTCGACCACGATCGGCTGGTTCTCAGCGATCACACGGTCAGTCTGACGGGAGAGGTTGATACTTGCACCCATGCAACACGATGTCGCCGTGGCCGGGGTGTGCTGATGCAGTGGGGGAGCGGTCCGAGTGCTGCGCGGGTCCGAGGAGCTGCTCGGACGACTCGGATCGCCGCGCGTGAGCTGCACGGCATCGATCGGCTGGTTCGGGACGTGCGGACGGGGCACTTCGAGCGCTCGCTGTCGGGCCTCACCGCGATCGGCGCGCTCGTGACCGCCGCGGAGATCTACTTCGAGCACGATAAGGCGAGCTTCGGCAACCGCCTGATGTGGCTGCCGGTGCTGCTCGGCCCCATCGGCGCGGTGTCGGGCGTCGCGGGCGTCGTCAGCAGGACGGCGGCGAAGACCGCGCTGCCGATCACGTCCGCCGCGATCGTCGCCAACGGGCTGCAGGGCGTGTACCTCCACGCCAGAGGGATCGCGCAGAAGCCCGGCGGCTGGCGGAACCTGCCGTACAACCTGGAGATGGGGCCGCCCCTCCTGGCGCCCCTGCTGGTGACCGTGGTCGGCGGGATGGGGTTGCTCGCCGCGGTCCTGAGGCGCGAGCAGTGACCGGCGAAGCGCAGCGGGGCGACCACTGGAAGCGTCGGTTCCCCGGATTCTCCGTGGTCGGCCAGGCGGACCACTGGGACGACGCGACACGCGCCGTGGTCCTGGCTCGGCTCGAACCGCCCCGTCCGATCACCTACCTGCCCGAGGAGCTGCGCCCGACGGGTGTCGCCCTGGTCGCCCAGCTGGTCGCCGTGGACGGCGAGTTCGCGCTCGCGCTGCTGGCGTCGATCGACGAGCGGCTCGCGACGAACCAGACCGACGGGTGGCACTACGACGACATGCCGATCGATCACGACGTGTGGAAGCGCTCACTGGCGGGTCTCGACGCCGACGCCGCCAAGGAGTGCGGCTCCGCCTTCAGCGACGCGGACGAGGAGCAGCAGCAGGAGCTGCTCGAACGAGTCCGCACCTCGGATGCGACCGACTGGCACGGGATGCCGCCCGGCCGGGTCTGGAACCTGTGGATGCGGTACGTGTGCACCGCCTACTACGCGCACCCCTCCGCTTGGGACGAGATGGGGTTCCCCGGGCCGGCCTACCCGCGGGGGTACAAGAACACCGGGATCGACGCCCGGGAGCCGTTCGAGGTGGCCGACACGATGCCGCACATGGACCCGACCGTCTCGAGCGCCCCGTGAGCGGCACCTCCAGCCTGCGTGACGTGCGGGCACGCAACGAGTCCGCCTGGCTCATCCCCGCCGACCAGCGCCGGGTCAACCACGCGCTGCGCGAGTCGATGCGCCGCTACGACGAGACGGACGAGGTCGACCTCGTCGTCGTCGGCTGCGGAGCGGGCGGCTCCACCCTGATGCAGCGGATGGCCCGGCACGGCTGGAAGATCGTCGGCTTCGACGCCGGCCCGTTCTGGGACCCGGAGCAGGACTGGGTGAGCGACGAGGCCGGATCCCACACCCTCTACTGGACGGAGCCGCGCACCATCGGCGGAGCCGACCCCGTGCCGCTCGGCTCGAACAACTCCGGTCGAGGAGTCGGCGGCTCGATGGTGCACTACGCCGGGTACACGCCGCGACTGCACCCCAGCGACTTCGCGACCGCGACGAACGACGGCGTCGGAGCGGACTGGCCGTTGGATTACGACGACCTCGACCCGTACTACCGGCTCATCGAGCAGGAGCTACCGGTGGCCGGCCAGGACTGGCCGTGGGGGCGCCCGCACTCCTATCCGCAGACCGCGCATCCGGTCGGGGGCAACGGCGAGATCTTCCAGCGCGGCGCAGCGGCGCTGGGGATCGAGACCAGGGTCGGGCCGGTCGCGATCAGCAACGGACGGTTCGGGCACCGGCCGCACTGCATCTACCGCGGCTTCTGCCTGCAGGGCTGCAAGGTCAACGCGTAGGCCTCGCGGCTGATCACTCACCTGCCCGACGCGCTCGCCCACGGGGTCGAGATCCGCGCGGACACGATGGTCACCCGCATCGGCTTCGACGAGCGCACCGGGCGCGCCACCGGTGTGCACTACATCCGCGAGTCGGACGGTGTCGAGCGCTTCCAGCCGGCCCGCATGGTGGCGGTCGCGGGCTACTCGATCGAGACGCCGCGGCTCCTGCTGAACTCCGCGACCCCGCAGCGGTTCCCGGACGGGATGCTGAACGACCACGACCTCGTGGGTCGGTACCTCATGGTCCAGGGCGCTCCGCAGACCGCGGCGCGCTTCGACCGGGAGGTGCGGATGTACAAGGCGCCGCCGCCCGAGGTGTCCACCGAGGCGTTCTACGAGACGGACCCGAGCAAGCCGTACAAGCGGGGCTTCTCCATCCAGACCGTGTCGCCGCTGCCGATCACCTGGGCGGAGCACGTGTCGGCGCAGGGGGACTGGGGGCGATCCCTGCGGGAGAAGATGACCGACTACGTCCACTGGTCGACCCTCGGCGCCCTCTGCGAGCTCCTTCCCCAAGCCGACAACCGGGTCACGCTCTCCCGGGAGACCGACCGGCACGGCCTCCCGGTCGCGCATTTCAGCTACACCCAGTGCGAGAACGACAAGCAGCTCATCCAGGCCGCCTCCACTGCCATGACCCACATCCTGCACGCGGCCGGCGGGACCGACGCCATCACGTTCCAGCGGTACGCGCACCTCGTCGGCGGCGCACGGATGGGGCGCAGCCCCGAGGAAGGCGTTGTGGACCGCGACTGCCGCGCCTTCGCCGTCCCCAACCTCCTGATCACGGACGGCAGCGTCCTGCCGACCCAGGGCAGCGCCAACCCGGCGCTGACGATCATGGCCATCGCGGCACGCGCCGCCGATCGGCTCGCGGCGACCTCGTGACGCGCGACGTCCCGCAGGTCGAGACTCTCGAAGCTCGCGCGTACACCATTCCCACCGATTCGCCGGAGGCGGACGGCACCATCGCCTGGGACGCGACCACGATCATCCTCGTGACGGCGACCGCCGCTGGCGCGACGGGGGTCGGGTGGACGTACGGGCCGGCCGCGTGCGCCGCGATCGTCGAGGGCCTGCTCCGGCCGGTGGTCGTTGGCGCGGACGCCGACCGGCCCCCGGCGCTCAACGAACGCATGATCCGCGCCGTCCGCAACGCAACCCGAGCCGGCATCGCGGGATACGCGATATCAGCGGTGGACGTGGCGCTCTGGGACCTCGCCGCCCGCCTCGACGACATGCCGCTGCATCGCCGGCTGGGGTCGATCTGGGACGACGTCCCCGTCTACGGATCGGGCGGGTTCACCACGTACGACGCCGCCCGCCTCGAGCAGCAGCTGACGACGTGGACCCAGGAGCAGCGCATCCCGCGCGTGAAGATCAAGATCGGCGAGTCCTGGGGCTCGGACGAGCGTCGCGATCTGGCACGCATCGAGCAGGCGCGCGCCATCATCGGTGATGACATCGTGCTCTTCGTCGACGCCAACGGCGGTTACAGCGCGAAGCAGGCGGTGCGCGTCATGCGCGAAGCGGGTGATGCTGGTGTCACCTGGTTCGAGGAGCCTGTCTCCTCCGACGATCTGGGCGGCCTGTCCGAGGTACGGGCGGCCGTGCTGGCGGACGTTGCAGCCGGCGAGTACGGAACGGACGAGGTCTACTTCCGCCGCATGTGCGAGTCGGGTGCGGTCGACTGTCTGCAGGCGGACGCGACGCGGTGCGGCGGCTACACGGTGTGGCTGCGCGCCGCAGCGGTCGCGCACAGCTTCGGGCTCCAGCTCTCGGGGCACTGCGCGCCGAATCTGCACGCGCACGTGGCCGGCGCTGCGCCGAACCTCCGGCACCTCGAATGGTTCCACGACCACGTCCGCATCGAATCGCTGTGCTTCGACGGTGTGCTCGACCCGTTCGGCGGCGCAGTCACCCCGCGGAACGACGTTCCGGGCCATGGTTTGACCATCAAGCAGACGGACATCGAGCGCTACCGCGCCGCGTGAAGTCGTTTGCTCACCGTCGGCGCGGTCGGACGGTCGAACCGGCTTCGTTTTCGTGGCCGTGTCGGGCCGAGGATGCGACCATCGCGGCCGCTCAGCCGGCGTAGGGAGCCGCGGGAAGTCCGCGAACGCCCACATCGACGCGGAACAGTGCGCCGGCAAGCGGGTCGTCGCCGACATCGGTCTGCTCGCGGGATGTCGTGATGTAGAGCTGGTCGAGATCCGGGCCGCCGAAGGTGCACGCCGTCACCCGTCGCGTGGGGACCTCGATGACCGCATCGAGGCGCCCGTCGGGCAGGTAGCGTCGGACCGCGCTCCCATTCCAGATCGCCGTCCACACGGCGCCTTCTGCGTCGACGGTGAGGCCGTCAGCGAGCGCTCCCACTCGCGTGAACACGCGACGATTGCTCAGCCCACGCGCTTCCGACCAATCGAAGACGCTGATCTGCATCGTCGGAGTGTCGTTGTAGTACGCGAGGGAACCATCCGGGCTCCAGGCGAGGCCGTTGGACACCGTCACCCCGATGAGCACCGGTCGCACGGATCGGTCCGGGTCCATCCGGTAGAGGGTCGCCGCGCCCGGCCGCTGGTCGTACGCCATGGAGCCGCAGTAGAAGCGGCCTGCAGGATCGCACCCTCCGTCGTTCATGCGCACGCTCGGGTCGTTCGACACCTCGCCGAGCGGGTGGAGGCCGCCGTCGGGGTCCTGGAGGACGAAGCCGCGTTCCACCGCGATGACCGCTCCACCACCGACCCGTGGCCGCAGCGCGGTCGCGACCCGGCCCACGTGGACGCGTTCGACTCGGCCGTTCTCCAGGAGGGAGAGCACGTCGCCGTTGGGGATGTCGACGTAGCGGAAGCCACCCCACCCGTCGTGCCACACCGGGCCTTCCCCGTGCTGGACCGGGTCGGCGATCTGCTCTACTCGCATCAGTCCTCCTGAGCGGCTCGGAGCCGGATCACCGGGCCCCGTGCCGCCCGGCCCCATGGCCGTGTCGACGACGTGGTCGGGTGCTCCGCACTCCCCGCCGCGATCTCAACTGCCAAGATCGACTTGACGCTGAATCGAGTCGGCCCGCGCCGGGCTGAACGTGTGCAACATAGCAAATGATGCACAAGTGCATCTGAAGAGCGGCTCAGCGGTGAGCGACTCGAATCGCGCAGCGTCGCGTTCGCGGACGCCACCAACAAGGAGGGCGAGGATGTCGCAGGAGGGATCGGGCGCGCGCCTCGGCGAGGTGGACTCGCTCGTCTTCGCCTCCCGGGCGCTTCTGGCGATCATCGCTCGAACGATCGCCCCAGCGCTGGAGCAGGTGTCCCTGCAGCAGTTCCGGGTGCTGGTCGTGCTCGTGGGCGCCGGCCCGCACCGACTGGGTGCGCTGGCGGAACGCCTCGACGTCGTTCCGTCGACCTTCAGCCGCACGGTCGACCGGATGGAGGCCAACGGCTGGGTGACCCGGCGCACGAGCGAGGGCAAGCGGCGCGAGACCATCGTCGAGGTCACCGATCGAGGTCGCGACCTCGTGGACGGGGTGACCGTCGCCCGGCGCAACGAGCTGAGCGCCGTCCTGAACAAGATTCCGGCCCACCGCAGGCAGGCGCTGGTAGCGGCCTTCATGGACTTCGCCGACTCTGTCGGTGAGCCCGCGTGGGAGGACCTGCTGCCGATCGGCCTGTAGTGGACCGGCCCGCGGCTTCGCGAGTCGGCCCCGGGCGGCGCAGTCTCCACGTGCCGCGGCCGAGTGGCTTCCCTCGATCTCCAGCCCACTCGCTTCGGGGTGTGGTATTGCTGCACTCGTGCAGTAGTTGTAGCGCTGCACATAGTTGCCGAGGAGGATGTATGTCTGCAACAGCGACGCACACCGTGTTCTTCGTGTCGGGATCGCCGGGTCCGCGGTCGGAGGCGCAGGAACTCGAGCTGCGCCTCGACGAGGGCCGGCCTCCGCTGGCGTTGGTGGACCCGCTCGCCGCATTCCCGGGGGAGTGGCTGCTGGCCGAGCGGGTCGCGGACGGGCTCGTCTACCGACGGGTCGAACCGCGGACGACCGCTCCCTGATGCAGCGCGCCCAGCGGGTGAGCCGGCCGGGGCGGCCTCGCTCGCGGCGTCGCCGACGACCGGCTCATTGCTGAGACCTCGGTGGATCAGTGTTCTTCGGCGACGGCCAGCTGGATGTAGATCGCGGTCAGAAACGCGAAGACGTAAGCCTGCAGGAGTGCGGTGAAGATCTCGAACCCCGTGTAGACCACGCCGAATGCGACTGTGCCAAGCCCGAGCAGCCCTGCGAGGTTCCCCTGGGGCAGCAGGGCGAACAGGAAGAACGACGAGGCGGAGTACACCAGCGCCAGAAGGAGGTGGCCGGCCACCATGTTCATCAGGAGCCGCATGGTCAGCGTGACAGGGCGAACGATGAAGGTCGACAGGATCTCGAGAGGGGTGAGGAGGAAGTAGAGCGGCCACGGCACTCCAGGAAGGAAGAGGGCGCTCTTCAGGTAGGCCCAGCCCCGATCTCGGAACCCTGCGTAGATGAAGGCGCCCCAGGCGACGACGGACATCACGAGGGGCAGTCCGATGACCGACGTCCCGGCGATGCCGACGAACGGCACCGTGCTTGTGATGTTCATGCCGAGCGGCAGGAAGAACATCGTCATGATCAGGGGGAGGTAGCGTCGGCCGTTCTTCTCGCCCAGGGTCGCGATCGCGATGTCGTCACGGACGAAGAACAGGAGGAACTCCGTCGCCGCCTGGAGGCGGCCGGGGACGATCTTCAGCTTCCGCGTCGACAGCACCAGCCAGGTGACGAGGACGACGATGACGAGCAGGCGGATCAGCATGATCCGGTTCAGCTCGAACGGGGTGTCCTGGAACAGGACCGCGTTCGGGAAGAAGTCGTCGATCGACGGCGGCACGAAGCCGCTCGCCCGGTGGGTCGTGGACAGCGGGAGCCGCCTCTCCTGAAGAAGCCCGCACGAGGCGGGCGGCCGGTCGATATGTGCACTACGGCACATATCGACCGTATCAGGCGCGTGCGGGGTGCAAGACTTGCAGAGTGCAACACGTCGATCCTCAGGCCGGCTCGGAGCCCTCCGTACGAGAAGTACGTGCGTTCCACACTGCGGCACGCGATCTGATCGGGATCGCTCTGAGGAGCTTGGAGATCGCCGGCGACGGGCTGTCGCTGCCCAAGTTCCGCATGCTGCTGATCTTGAACGATCTCGGACGAGTGCCATCGGCCCGGGTCGCTGCCGCCCTCGGCGTCAACCCGTCCTCGGTCTCCCGCCTCGCCGATCGGCTCGTGGACGATGGCTATGTCAGCCGCGGTGCGGACAGTCGCTCGCGCAGCGTCGTCACCCTTGAACTCAGCGAGCCCGGTCGCCGGCTCGTCGACCGGGTGCTCGCTTGGCGGCACCACGAGCTGGGAAGGCTCCTCGCCGACATCGAACCGGGTCTGCGCGCGGCGGCGACCGTCGCACTCGAGCAGTTCGCCGAAGCTGCCGCTGCCTCGTACCCAATCGAATCCTCCGGGCCGGCAGCGCTGTGACCCCGCCGATCCGAATCCGGGACACGTCCCTCGGCGACTTCGCGGTCCGACCCCGGATGCTGCTGATCCTGGTGCTCGGTCTGCCGATCGGCGCGCTCGGGGCGGTCGCGGCTTGGGTGCTGGTCCGGTTGATCGGGCTGGTCACGAATCTGGTGTTCTACTGGCGTTGGGATTTCGCCTTGGTCGCCCCGGGCGCGGTGCACCATCCGTGGTGGCTGGTTCTCGCCGCCCCGGTGGTCGGCGGCCTGGTCGTCGGAGTGATGGCTCGGTTCGGGTCCGAGAAGATCCGCGGACACGGGATGCCCGAAGCGATCGAAGCGATCCTCACCGGCGGCAGCAGGGTGCAGCCCAAGGTCGCACTCCTCAAGCCCATCTCCGCAGCCGTCAGCATCGGGACCGGCGGCCCGTTCGGGGCCGAGGGCCCGATCATCATGACCGGGGGCGCGCTCGGTTCCATGCTCGCCCAATCACTCCACTTGAGCGCCGATGAACGGAAGACGCTCCTTGTCGCGGGATCAGCTGCTGGAATGGCAGCCACCTTCAACTCACCGCTCGCTGCGGTCCTGCTCGCCGTCGAACTGCTGCTCTTCGAATGGCGCCCGCGCAGCTTCGTACCGGTCGTCGCTGCTGTCGCCGTGGCGACGGTCATCCGACGCTTCCTCCTCGGAGGCGGCCCGGTCTTTCCTGTCGACGCAGCTGGGCTTCACCTCAGTCCCGCGATCGAGGTGTTCGCGCTCGTCACCGGGATCAGCGGCGGACTGCTGGCCATCGGAGCGACTTGGCTCGTCTACTTCGCCGAGGACACGTTCCACCGCCTTCCCTTGCACTGGATGTGGTGGCCGTCGATCGGCGGTCTCATCATCGGTCTCGGTGGCCTCATCGAGCCCCGCGCCCTCGGCGTCGGATACGACGTCATCGACGAACTGCTCACCGGCCGCGCGGCGCTTTCCTTGATCGTCGGGATCCTCGTCGTGAAGACCCTGATCTGGTCACTCTCGCTCGGGTCGGGCACGTCCGGTGGAGTGCTGGCCCCCGTCTTCATGATCGGCGGCGCGCTCGGCGCGCTGGAGGGGACGCTGTTCCCGCACGCGATCCCCGGATTCTGGGCCATGTGCGGCCTCGCAGCCGTCGTCGGGGGAGTGATGCGCTCCCCGCTCACCGGCGTCGTCTTCACCCTCGAGCTCACGCACGCGTGGGACGCGTTGCTTCCGTTGATCATCGCGTCGACGGGGGCGTACGCACTCTCGGTATTGACCCTCAAGCGCTCGGTGCTCACTGAGAAGATCGCGAGACGAGGTCTGCACCTCACGCGCGAGTACTCGACCGACCCTCTCGAGACCTTCTTCGTCCACGAGGTGATGACGCCGACGACATCCGACGTGGTCGAGGCGAGAGGAGTGGAAGGGCCTCCCGTTCGGACCACCGACACCTTGCGCGCGGTCGCGTATCAATTCGCGGAGACGGCGCAGCGCGACGCGCTCGTCCTCGATGCCGAAGGGGAAGTCGCCGGGCGCGTGGACGTGCAGGCTCTGCTCAGTGCACGGCTGCACGATCTGACGGAGGAGCACCACCGAGAGCG
>NZ_JBQCGC010000065.1:0-27216 GCF_051956055.1 Amnibacterium sp. | reverse complement strand
GCCCGTGCATGGGGGGGGGCCGCCCCCACACCCCCCCCCGCGGGCGGGGGGGGCGGGTGGGGCCCCCCCGGGGGGCCCGGGGGGGGGGGGCCGGCGGGTGGCGCCCCCGCGCCGTGGAGATCGGGGCTTCGGCCGTCACTGCTGCGCGTACAGGGTCTTCGCCTGCGACTCGATGTTCGCGAGGTTGACCGAACCGCCCTTGATGAAGCTCAGCATCGCGGGCTCGAGCACGTTGCTCGCCATCGCGGGCAGCGCGTCGCGGTCGAAGAACTGGCTGATCGACTTCGCGTTCGCGATGACGTCGGCCAGCTTCTTCGTGAAGGCCGAGTACCCGGAGGTGTCCGCGTCCTTGGCCGTCATGATGTTCGACTTGTCGACCGAGTAGTACGCCTCCTGCCCGGCGCCCGTGCCCATGAACTGCAGCATGTCCTTGGCCGCCTGGTTCTGCGCGCCCTTCTTCGACAGCATCAGGCCGTCGATCGGCGCCTCGACCGCGTCCGTGCCCTCGACCTTGACGGCCGGGAACGGGAAGAAGTCGATGTCGTTCAGCACGGCCGGGTCGGTGAACTGCTGCGTGATGAACGAGCCGAGGAGCATCATGCCCGCCTGCTTGTTGCCGAGCTTCTGCGCGCCCTCCTGCCAGGTGAGGCCCGCCGCGCTCTTGTCGTAGTAGGGCAGCAGCTCCTTCCAGGTGTCGAACACGTCCTTCACCTGCGAGGAGTTCCAGGACTCCTTGTGCGCGCAGAGGTCGACGTGGAACTGGTAGCCGTTGATGCGCATGTTCAGGTAGTCGAACGTGCCGCAGGCGGGCCACAGGTCCTTGTCGGTGAAGGCGACCGGGATGATGCCCTTCTTCTGCATCTGCTTGCAGAGGGAGATCAGCTCGTCCCACGTGCCGGGCACGGACCAGCCGTTCGACTGCCACACGGACTTCCGGTAGAAGAAGCCCCACGGGTAGTTGTAGTTCGGCACGAAGTACTGCTTGCCGTCCGCGCCCGTCGACGCCTTCTTCAGCGCGTCGGAGAAGTTGCTGCCGATCTTGCTCCAGACGTCGCTGACGTCGCCGACGAGCCCCTTCTTCGCGATGTACTGCATGCGGTAGCCGGCGAACCAGGTGAAGGCGTCGTCCGGGCTGCCCTGCAGGTAGTTGGTGATCTTGTCCTGGAACGAGTTGTGGTCCGAGACGTTCGTCGTGACCTTGTCCTTCGACTTCTTCTCGAAGGCGGAGACGAACGCGGCGTACGCCTTCTTCGGCACCGGGTCGGACGCGTTGGACCCGAACGTGAGGCTGCCGCCGCCCCCGCCGCTGCCGCCCGAGCCGCCGCTCGAGCAGGCGGCCAGCAGGCCGGCGCCTGCGAGCGAGACGGCGCCGATCCCGGCGGTGCGGATGAGACTGCGGCGGTCGATCTCGAACCGGCCGGACGGCATGCCTGCCATGAACCCACTCCTTCGTGCGTTTTCACGTGCCGTGGCCAGGACGCACCGCGTACGGTGCGCGACCTCCGCTGGCCTCGGTCACAGTCGATGCGAAACGTTCACATCGACAGCGGCATCTTCGCGCCGGCTCGTCGGCGAGTCAAGCGGAACGCGCGGCGTGCGTCGCGATCGTGACCTGCGCGGTGCTGTCGCGGACCACGAGGTGGGGCAGCACGCGGGGGTGCGGGACGGGCCGGACGGTCTGCTCGATCTCGTCGATCAGCGCCGCGATGGCGCGGCGCCCGAGCTCGCCGAAGTCCTGCCGCACGGTCGTGAGCGCGGGCCGCAGATGCCGGGCGAACGGCACGTCGTCGAAGCCGACGACGGAGAGGTCCTCCGGTACGCGGAGCCCGAGATCCGCGGCGGCGGCGAGCAGGCCGACGGCCATCTCGTCGTTCGTGGCGAAGACCGCGGTCGGTCGCTCCCGGTCGAGCACCTCGAGGGCGATCGCGCGGCCGCTGTCGGCCGTCCAGTCGCCTCCGGGCGCGAGGAGCGGCTCGAGCCCGTGCTCGCGCATGATCGCCTCGTAGCCGGCCTGCCGCTGCTCGGCCTCCGCCCAGCCGGACGGCCCGGGGAGGTGGAGGATGCGCCGGTGCCCGAGGGCGAGGAGGTGCCGGACCGCGAGCCGCGCGCCCTCCTGCTGGTCGAACCCGAAGTCGAGCGCCTCGTCGGGGCGGCCCTGGAGGGTCAGCACCGGCACGGTGGCGCCGCTCTGCCGCACCGCCTCCCGCGCACGGTCCTGGGGCGCGATGGCGACGATGCCCTCGACGCCGTGCATGAGCAGCGCGTCGAGCCCCTCGACGATGTCGCCGGGGTCGTCGCTCGCGTTCGGGACCGTCGTCACGGTGTAGCCGCGCTCCCTGGCCGCGTCGACGATCGTGATGAACGAGCTGAACGGCCCGTGCAGCGCTCGCGCCGTGAGCAGCACCCCGATCGTGTGGTTGCGCGAGGTGACGAGCGCCCGGGCGGCCCGGTTCGGCCGGTAGCCGAGGTCCTGGATCGCGGCCTGGACCCGGTCGACGGTGTCCGGCCGGAGGCTCGGGTGCTCGTTCAGGACGCGCGAGACGGTCTGGTAGGAGACGCCCGCCTTCTCGGCGACGTCCCGGATCGAGGGCGGCCTGATCCGCCCCTCGTGCTCACGCATGGGCCTCCTCGTGCTTCCGGAGCGCCGATGGCCCGATCGTACGTCGTGGGCCATGGTGGCCTCGGGAACGGCGGGGCGCAACGGCCTGCGGGCACCTGCGTGTCGCGGAACCGAACCGGCCCGGCTACAGCACGAAGGGGTCGGCGCCGGCGCGCAGCCGCCACAGCGCCGCAGGCAGCACGAGCGGCTGGAGGTAGGGCTCCGCGGCGGCGCACAGGCGGTCCCACTCCGCCTCGACCACGTCGAGGATGGCGAGACGGGGCACGTCCGGCACCAGGTGCGCGATGCGGTCCACGATCCGCAGGATGTCCACGTCGTCCTCGCTCCGTCGCATGTCGAACCCCGTCGTCCGTCTGGCCGTGCCGGCCCTCTCCATTCTACCGCCGGTAGAGGTTGCGACGGGTTGCGGACCTGGCCTCGATCGCAACGTCATCGAACCGGGTCGGCGCCCGTTCGCCGGTAGCGTGCTCACGGTGATCGAGGCGCTCGTGGCCCGGGAGGAGGCGACGCTCCCCGACCGATCGGCGGCGCTGCTCGCCGCGATGCGGGAGCGGGTCGTCGTCGCGGACGGCGCGATGGGCACGATGCTGCAGCGCGCCGAGCTGACGCTCGACGTCTTCCGGCAGCTCGAGGGCTGCAACGAGATCCTCAACGTCACGAGACCGGACGTCATCGGCGCGATCCACGACGCGTACCTCGAGGTCGGGGTCGACGCGATCGAGACGAACACGTTCGGGGCGAACTGGTCGAACCTCGCCGACTACGGCATCGACGACCGCATCGAGGAGCTCGCGCGGGCCGGCGCGGCGATCGCCCGGGAGCGCGCCGAGGCGCACGGGACCGACGGCCGCCCGCGGTGGGTGCTCGGCTCGATCGGGCCGGGGACGAAGCTGCCCAGCCTCGGGCACGTGACCTACGCGCACCTGAAGGCGACGTTCGCACTGCAGGCGAAGGGGCTCATCGACGGCGGCGCGGACGCGTTCCTGATCGAGACGAGCCAGGACCTGCTGCAGACGAAGGCGGCCGTCAACGGGTGCAAGGTCGCGATCGCGGAGACCGGCGTGCGGCTGCCGATCCTCGCCGAGGTGACGATGGAGGCGACGGGCACGATGCTCGTCGGCAGCGAGATCGGCGCGGCCCTCACCGCGCTCGAGCCGCTCGGCCTGGACGCGATCGGCCTGAACTGCGCGACCGGCCCCGATCTCATGAGCGAGCACCTCCGGCACCTCGCGAAGCACGCCTCCATCCCGCTCATCTGCATGCCGAACGCGGGCCTCCCCGTCCTCGGCGCGCACGGCGCCGAGTACCCGCTCACCCCCGCGGAGCTCGCGACCGCGCACGCGCAGTTCGTGCGGGAGTTCGGCCTCGGGCTCGTCGGCGGCTGCTGCGGCACGACGCCCGAGCACCTCCGCGCCGTCGTGGAGCGCGTCAGGGCGGCCGCGCCGGCGCCGCGTCCCGTCGCACCCGAGCCGGCGGTCGCGAGCCTGTACCAGTCCGTCGAGCTCGACCAGGACGCCTCCTACCTCGCGATCGGCGAGCGGACGAACGCGAACGGGTCGAAGGCGTTCCGCACGGCGATGCTCGAGGGGCGCTGGGACGACTGCGTGGAGATCGCGAAGGCGCAGACCCGCAGCGGCGCGCACCTGCTCGACGTCTGCGTCGACTACGTCGGCCGCGACGGGGTCGCGGACGCGCAGGAGGTGTTCTCGCGGTTCGCGAGCGCCAGCACACTGCCGCTCGTCGTCGACTCGACCGAGCCGGCGGTGCTGCGGGCCGGGCTCGAGCTGATCGGCGGTCGGCCGGTCGTCAACTCGGTCAACTTCGAGGACGGCGACGGCCCGGGATCCCGGTACCGCCGCATCATGGCGCTGGTCCAGGAGCACGGGGCGGCGGTCGTCGCGCTCACCATCGACGAGCACGGGCAGGCCCGCACCGCGGACGACAAGGTCCGGATCGCGGAGCGGCTCATCGCCTCGCTGACCGGCGAGTACGGCCTGCGGATCGCCGACATCCTCGTGGACTGCCTGACCTTCCCGGTCGCGACCGGGCAGGAGGAGACGCGCCGCGACGCGATCGAGACGATCGAGGCGATCCGCCGTCTCCACGAGGCGCACCCGGACCTGCACTTCACGCTCGGTGTCTCGAACGTGTCGTTCGGGCTCAACCCGGCCGCGCGGATCGTGCTCAACTCGGTGTTCCTGCACGAGGCCGTGGCGGCGGGGCTCACCTCCGCGATCGTCGACGCGGCGAAGATCGTGCCGCTCGCGTCGCTCCCGGACGAGCAGCGGCGGGTGGCGCTCGACCTCGTGCTGGACCGCCGCGAGTTCGACGCGGACGGCGCCGTGACCTACGACCCGCTCGAGCGGATGCTCGACCTGTTCGCCGGGGTCGACGCCGCGGCGCTGCGCGACCAGCGCGCTGCCGAGCTGGCCTCCCTGCCCGTCGGGGAACGGCTCGAGCGCCGCATCATCGACGGCGAGGGGAAGGGGCTCGCGGAGGATCTCGCCCTCGCGCTCACGGAGCGGTCCGCGCTCGACATCGTCAACGTCCACCTCCTGGAGGGCATGCGGGTCGTCGGCGAGCGGTTCGGCGCGGGTGAGATGCAGCTGCCGTTCGTGCTGCAGTCCGCCGAGGTGATGAAGCAGGCGGTCGCGCTGCTCGAGCCGCACATGGAGCGCACGGACACCGCCGGTCGCGGCCGGATCGTGCTCGCCACGGTGCGCGGCGACGTGCACGACATCGGCAAGAACCTCGTCGACATCATCCTGTCCAACAACGGCTACGACGTCGTGAACCTCGGCATCAAGCAGCCGATCGCGGACATCATCGCGGCGGCGGAGGCGCACCGTGCCGACGTGATCGGGATGAGCGGCCTGCTCGTGAAGTCCACCGTGGTGATGAAGGAGAACCTCGAGGAGCTCGCCGCCCGCGGGCTCGCCGAGCGCTGGCCGATCATCCTGGGCGGCGCGGCGCTGACCCGCAGCTACGTGGAGGACGACCTCGCGAGCGTCTTCCCCGGGCAGGTGCGGTACGCCAGGGACGCATTCGAGGGGCTCGCCCTGATGGAGCCGCTCGTCGCGATCGCCCGTGGCGCCGATCCGGAGGCGGTGGGGCTGCCGCCGCTGAAGCGCCGCCGCACCGCCAGGACGCAGCTGGTGGAGACCGCCGAGGAGGCGATGCCGGCGCGCTCCGACGTCGCGCGCGACGTGCCCGTCCCGGCGCCGCCGTTCTGGGGCACGAGGATCGTGACCGGCATCGCCCTCGCCGAGTTCGCGGCGTTCCTCGACGAGCGCGCGACGTTCATGGGGCAGTGGGGGCTGAAGCCCGGCCGCGGCGACGGCGGCGCCTCCTACGAGACGCTCGTCGAGACGGAGGGGCGCCCGCGCCTCCGGTACTGGCTCGACCGGATCCTCGCGGAGGGGCTGCTCGACCCGTCGGTCGCCTACGGGTACTTCCCCGCGGTGTCGGAGGGGGACGACGTCGTCGTGCTGCACCACGCCGACGACCCGGACGGGGTGCTCGGCGTGCCGGGGCTGCTCGCGCCCGACGGCGGGTCGGGCGGCCCGCTCGGGACGGAGCGGCTGCGCTTCACCTTCCCGCGGCAGCGCCGCGACCGGCACCTCGACCTCGCCGACTTCATCGCGGCGCGCGACTCTGGCCGGGTGGACGTGCTGCCGCTGCAGCTCGTCACGGCGGGCAACCGCGTGTCCCAGGCGACCGCGCGGCTGTTCGCCGACGACCGCTACCGCGACTACCTCGAGCTGAACGGGCTCGCGATGCAGCTGACCGAAGCGCTCGCCGAGTTCTGGCACGCGCGCATCCGGGCCGAGCTCGGGTTGGCGGGCGAGGACCCGGACGACGTCGAAGGGCTCTTCAAGCTGCACTACCGGGGGGCGCGGTTCTCGCTCGGCTACCCGGCGTGCCCCGACATGGCGGACCGCACGAAGGTCGTCGAGCTGATGCGGCCGGAGCGGATGGGCGTCGTGCTCTCGGAGGAGCTGCAGCTGCACCCGGAGCAGTCCACCGACGCCTTCGTCTTCCACCACCCCGAGGCGAAGTACTTCTCGGTCTGAGCTCAGCCGAGCTCGGCGCGCACCCGCTCGTGGACGCGCAGCGCCGGACCGTGCTGGTTGAAGGTGAAGTAGTGCGCCGACGGCGCTCCACCGCGCAGCACCGCGGTCGCGAGCGCGACCGTGAAGTCCTCGCCGACGGCCGCGCTCGCCTCCGGCGACCCGGCGGCGGCGAGCGCCGCGGCGAGCCCGGCCGGTGCCTCGAGGTCGCTCAGCTCCGCGAGGCGGTGCAGCTGGCGCGCACGCGTGATCGGGGCGAAGCCGGGCAGGATCGGGATCCGCACCCCGGCCGCTCGCGCCCGCTCGACGTACTCCAGGTAGTCCTCCGGGTGGAAGAACACCTGCGTGACCGCGAACGCGGCGCCGGCCTCCTGCTTCGCGAGCAGCACGTCCACGTCCTGCCAGCGGGAGCCGTGGTGCGGATGGCCGTTCGGGAAGCACGCGACGCCGATCGTCGGCGTCGCACCGGTCTCGTCGCCGATCCTCCGGATCAGCGCGACGAGCTCGACCGCGCCGCCGAAGTCGCCTTCGGGGACCGGTCCCGCAGCGGGCTGGTCCCCGCGCAGGGCGAGGAAGTCGGTGATGCCGGCCGCGAGGAACCCCCGCACCCGCGCGCTCGCCTCCTCCGCGCTGCTGCCGACGACGGTGAGGTGCGCGACGGGACGCACCCCGGTGTGGGCGAGGACGTACTCGAGCACCGTCAGGGAGCGCTCGCGGGTCGAGCCGCCGGCCCCGAACGTGACGGAGAAGAACGCCGGGTCGGTCTCCGTGAGCCGGTCGAGCGTGCGGCCGAGCCCGATCGCGGCGGCGTCGTCGCGGGGCGGGAAGAGCTCGAAGGAGACCGTCGGCACCCCGCGCTTCCGGTCCTCCGCCAGCCGGTCGAGGATCGGGAGGGCCGTCACGGCGCGACGACGCCGGCCCGCGCGGCGCGACCGCGCTCGGCACGCTCCACGAGCGCGGCGAGCCCCGCGCCGACGAGCGGCACGAGGATCAGGTTGCCGATCAGCTGGGGCCAGAGGAACGGCAGGCCCGCGACGTAGGAGGCGGCGAGCCCGGCGGGGCCCGGCGCGTAGTAGGTCGGGTAGAGCAGCCAGAAGCCGAGGTTCGTGAACAGGTAGAAGAACAGCGTGCCGCCGAGGCCGAACGCCCCCGCCGCCCACCACCGCGCGCGGCCGCGGCGCCGGCCGGCCGTGAGCGAGGCCACACCGATGAGCGCCCACGCGCTCCAGGTGAACCATGCGCTCGCGTCGTTCCCGAGGAACAGGTCGCTCACGACGGCGCCGACGAGCGGCGCGAGCGGTGCGACGACCCGGGGCAGCAGCGCCGAGGCGAGGAACGCGCTCGAGGTGAGCAGCTCGAGGTTCCAGGGGATGCCGAGTTCGGGCTTCAGCACCCGCCAGACGACGGCGACGACCACGACGAGCGCGACGACGACGAGGCGACGGGCCGACGTGATGGCGCCGGAGGGGGTGGAGGTGGGCATGGCGGAGGACCTTCGGGTCGCGCGGACCGGACGGCCCGCTGGAACGGTTTCCAGGAGCCGCAGCGCGTGCCCGGGCGGTGCGGCCAGCCGGGCGCGAGGCTTCGCGTCATGCTGCGAGCAGCGCCAATATCCCAGGCAGCGGCGGGGCGGTGCAATCGGCCCGTGTCATGGAGCGACATCTGCGCGCACCTCCGGTCCAGGGAAGGGGTGATCGACTGGCGCGATGGGCACCATGATCGACATCGACGGGATCGACGTCTACCGGGCGGAGCCGACCGGTCCGCTCCGCGGCGGCCTCATCGTGATCGAGGAGATCTGGGGGCTCGTGCCCCACATCCGCGCTGTCGCCGACCGCTTCGCCGCGGAGGGGTACCTCGTGCTCGCGCCTGAGCTCCTCCACGACCTGCTCGGCAGCGCGAACGGCCAGGAGCTGATGACGGCGCGGAACGACCCGGACGAAGCGAAGCGGACCGCCGTGCAGCCCGCGCTGCGGGAGCTGTTCACCGGCATGAACGACCCCGCGTTCGCGGAGCGCACCGTCGCGCACCTCCGGGCGCTCACCGACGTGCTCGCCGCGGAGCCGGGCGTCGACGGCCGGATCGGCGTGACCGGGTTCTGCTTCGGCGGGACGTACGCGTTCGCGCTCGCCGCCGCGGACGACCGCATCCGGGCCGCGGTGCCGTTCTACGGGAGCGCGCCGGCGCCCGCGGACGCGGCTCGGATCGCGTGCCCGGTCCTCGCGCTGTACGGCGCCCACGACGAGCGGCTGATGGCGGCGCTGCCGGAGGTGCGGGAGGCGTTCGCGGACCAGGACCTGACCGTGCAGGTCTACCCGGATGCCGGGCACGCCTTCTTCAACGACACCAACCCGCACGCGTACCGCCCCGACGACGCGGCGGACGCGTGGCGGCGGGCGACGGCGTTCCTCGGGGAGCACCTCCCCGCGCATTGACCGTCCTCGTGCGGCGATCGCCGACTGATGCAGCGCGGATCAGCACGGCATCAGTCGCGGATCACCGCACGAGCGTCAGAGGGCGTCGACCGCGGCGCGCTCGACCGCCAGCCCGGCGCGGTACCGCTCGAGGTACGCGGCGAACGCGGCCACGTCCTCCGGAGCCGGCTCGACCGTGCGGAACGCCGCGCCCGCGAACACGTGCTCGTCGAGCCACGTCGGGAGGGTCTGCCCCGCCCCGGATGCCGTGTACGCGGCGAGCACGGCCATCCCCCACGCGCCGCCCTCGGCCGCCGTCTCCCCCACCGAGACGGGCGCGGCGAGCGCCGCGGCGAGGAACCGCTCGCCGACCCCCTCCGTGCGGAAGAGGCCGCCGTGCGCGAGCATCCGGTCGAGCCGGACGCCCTCGCCCGTGAGCACCCGCATGCCGAGCGCGAGCGTGCCGAAGACGCCGTAGATGTGCGCGCGCACGAGGTTGCCGAGCGTGAGCCGGCTGTCGGGGGTGCGCAGCAGGAGGGGTCGTCCCTCGTCGAGGCCCGCGATCGGCTCGCCCGCGAGCAGGTTGTAGGCGAGCAGGCCGCCGGCGTCGCCCTCGCCCTCGAGCGCCTCCCGGAACAGCACCTCGAACACGCGGTCCGGGTCCAGCGGCGAGCCGGCCGCGGCCGCGAACCGCCCGAAGAGCGCCGCCCACGCGCCGAGCTCGCTCGCGCCGTTGTTGCAGTGCACCATCGCGACCGGGTCCCCGGACGGCGTCGTGACGAGGTCGATCTCGTGGTGCACGCCGCCGAGCGGCCCCTCCAGCACGACCATCGCGAAGACGCTCGTGCCGACGCTCACGTTCCCCTCGCGGGGCGCGACGGAGTGCGTCGCGACCATCCCCGTGCCGGCGTCGCCCTCCGGCGGCGCGAGCACCGCGCCGGGCCGGAGCGCGCCGGTCGGGTCGAGGAGCGCGGCACCCTCCGGAGGCAGCGCGCCCGCGTGCGCTCCCGCCTCGAGCACCGCGGGCAGCAGCGACCGCAGCGCCGGGATGCGGCCTGCGGCACGCTCGTCGACGCGCGCGAGCAGCGCGTCGTCGTAGTCGTGCGTGGCCGGGTCGATCGGGAACATGCCGGACGCGTCGCCGACGCCGAGCACGTGCCTGCCGGTGAGCCGCCGGTGCACGTACCCGGCGAGCGTCGTGACCTGCGCGAGGCGCGGCACGTGCTCCTCCTCGTCGAGCACGGCCTGCCACAGATGCGCGATCGACCAGCGCAGCGGGATGTTGACCCCGAGCAGGTCGGTCAGCTCGGCCGCGGCGGGGCCGGTGGAGGTGTTGCGCCAGGTCCGGAACGGGACCAGGAGCCCTCCGTCGGCGTCGAACGCGAGGTAGCCGTGCATCATGGCCGAGACCCCGATGGCGGCGAGCGACTCGACGGCGACGTCGTACCGCTGCCGGACGTCGGCGACGAGGGCGGCGTACGCGGCCGCGAGCCCCTCCTCCACCGCCTCGAGCGAGTAGGTCCAGCGCCGGTCGACGAACGCGTTCTCCCAGTCGTGGCCGCCCGTCGCGAGCACCGCGGCGGCGTCGCCGACGAGGCACGCCTTGATCCGCGTCGAGCCGAGCTCGATGCCGAGCACGGCGCGTCCGCCCGCGATCGCGGCGCGCGCCTCCTCGTCGTTCACAGCCCGCGCGCCAGCCGGTGGTACGCCGCGTTCCAGCGCACCTCGCGCTCGAAGCCGCCCACGGTCGTCGCCTCGTCGATGACGAGCAGCTCGGTCTCCGTCATCCGCGCGAACTCGGTGAAGGCCTCCACGCCGACCGCGGTGGACATGACCGTGTGGTGCGCGGCGCCCGCGGTCAGCCAGCAGGTCGCCGAGGTCGCGAAGTCGGGCTGCGGGCGCCACACGGCGCGCCCGACGGGCAGCTTCGGCAGCGGCTCGGGCGGCGCGACGACCTCGACGGCGTTGGCGACGAGCCGGAACCGGTCGCGCAGGTCGGACATCGCGACCACGACGGCGGGCCCGGGATCGGCGTCGAAGACGAGGCGGACGGGGTCCTCCTTGCCGCCGATGCCGAGCGGATGGATCTCGAGGCTCGGGCGAGCGGTGGTCAGGGAGGGGCTCACCTCGAGCATGTGCGCGCCGAGGATCACCTCCTGTCCGGGCGTGAGATCGTAGGTGTAGTCCTCCATCAGGCTGGCCCCGCCCGGCAGGCCCGCCCCCATCACGTTCGCGATCCGCACGAGGGCCGCGGTCTTCCAGTCGCCCTCGGCGCCGAACCCGTAGCCGTCGGCCATCAGCCGCTGCACACCGAGGCCGGGCAGCTGCCTGAGGGCGCCGAGGTCCTCGAAGTTCGTGGTGAAGGCGTCGAACCCGCCCTCCTCGAGGAAGGACCGGAGCCCCAGCTCGATCGCGGCGCCGTCCCGCAGGGACGCTCGCCGCTCGCCGCCGGCGCGGAGCTCCGGGACGACGTCGTACCGCTCGTCGTACTCGGCGACGAGCGCGTCGATCTCCGCGTCCCCCACCTCGGCGACGCGGTCGGCGAGCTCGTTCACGCCCCAGGTGTTCACCTGCATGCCGAAGCGGATCTCCGCCTCGGTCTTGTCCCCCTCCGTGACCGCGACGAAGCGCAGGTTGTCGCCGAAGCGGGCGAGCTTCAGCGTGCGGGCGGCCGCGCGCCCCGCGGCCGCCCGCTGCCACGTCTCCACCTTCCCGCGGACCCCGGGGTCGGTGACGTGCCCCACCACCGTGGTGCGGGGGACGCCCATCCGGGACTCGAGGTAGCCGAACTCGCGGTCGCCGTGCGCGGCCTGGTTCAGGTTCATGAAGTCGAAGTCGATCTCGCTCCACGGCAGGGCGACGTTCGCCTGGGTGTGCAGGTGGAGGAGGGGCTTCTGCAGCGCGGTGAGACCGCCGATCCACATCTTCGCCGGGCTGAAGGTGTGCATCCAGGCGATGACCCCGATCACGGCGTCGTCGCCGTTCGCGGCCAGCATCGCGCGCCGGATCGCGTCCGCGTCGGTGAGCACGGGCTGCCAGTCGATCCGGACGGGGACGCCCGCGGCGAGCTCCCGGGCGATCGCCTGCGACTGGTCGGCGACCTGCGCGAGCGTCTCCGGGCCGTAGAGGTGCTGGCTGCCGGTGAGGAAGAGGACGCGGTACTGGTCGAGATCGGGCATGCGGGTCACTCCGTGGTGGTCTCGGACCGGGCGTCGGCCGACTGCCCGTAGACGTGCTGGTAGCGGTCGAAGAGGCGGTCGATCGCCTCCTGCGGGATGGGCACCGGCTCGCCCAGCTGCCTGCTGATGTGCACGGAGCGGGCGACGTCCTCGACCATGACGGCCGCCTTGACCGCGTCGCGGGCGTCGGTGCCGATGGTGAACGGGCCGTGGTTCCGCATCAGCACCGCGCGGCTGCGGTGCCCGGACAGCGTCTCGACGATGCCGCGGCCGATGGAGTCGTCGCCGATGATCGCGAACGGGCCGACCGGGACCGGGCCGCCGAACTCGTCCGCCATCGCGGTGAGCACGCAGGGGATCTCCTCCCCGCGGGCGGCCCAGGCGCAGGCGTACGTCGAGTGCGTGTGCACCACGCCGCCGACGTGCGGCATGTGCCGGTACACGTACGCGTGGGCGGCGGTGTCGGAGGAGGGGCTGCGGTGGCTGCCCGCACTGCCCTCGACCACGACCCCGTCGAGGTCGCAGAGGATCATGTCGGACGCCGCGAGCGCGTCGTACGGCACGCCGGACGGCTTGATCACGAACAGGTCGGCGCCCGGCACCCGGCCGGACACGTTCCCTCCCGTCCACACGACGAGCCCGTACCGCACCAGCTCGGCGTGCAGGGCCGCGACCTCGTCGCGCGTCGCCGCGATCGCCTGCTCGAGCTCGGCACCGAAGCGCATCCGCATCTCCATCGACGTGTCCGGCCGTCCGTCGCGACGACCCGTGTGAGCGCTCACTCTAGCGGGTGCGCCGCTCGGACGGGAGTGCGTCCCTACCGGGGCGGAGCGGTGGAGGCGCGGACGACGAGCTCCGGCAGGAGCGGCGCGGGCGGCGCGGTCTCGGTACCGGCGAGGAGGTGCTCGAGCGTCGCCATCAGCCCGTGCCCGAGCGCCGCGAAGTCCTGCCGCAGGGTGGTCAGGGGCGGCGCGAAGAAGGCGGCTTCGGGGATGTCGTCGAACCCGACGACGCTCACGTCCTCCGGCACCCGGACGCCCGCCTCCCGGAACGCCGCGAGCAGCCCGAGCGCCATCTGGTCGTTCGCGGAGAAGACGGCGGCCGGCGCCCCCGCCGCCGCGATCTCGCGGCCGATGCGGTGCCCACTGGCCGAGCTCCAGTCGCCGCGCAGCACGTCGGGGGTCGCCAGGCCGAGCCGCTGGGAGGCCGCTCGCCAGCCGGCGATGCGCTGATCCGACTCCGTCCAGCCCTCCGGCCCGGCGAGGTGCAGCACGGCGCGGTGCCCGAGCGCGGCGAGGTGCTCGACGGCGAGCGCCGCGCCCCCTTCGTCGTCGACCCGGACCACGGTCGCGCCGGGCACCACGTCGACGCTCGTGACGATCGGCATCCTCCGCGCGAGCGCGCCGAGCGACGCGCCCACGACCGGGCCGGGCGCGACCACCACGAGCGCCCTCGGGTCCTGGGCGAGCAGCGACTCCCCCGCCTCCCGGACCTCGCGCTCGTCGGCGCCGTCGTCGGTCGCTGCGATCGCGACATCCCATCCGCTCGCCCGCGCCGCCGCGTTGAACGCGTTCGCGATGCTCGCGGGCCCGTAGTACGGCATCCCGACCACGACGAGCCCGAGCGTCCTGGTCCGCCGCCTCGCGAGCGCCCGCGCCGCAGCGCTCGGCCGGTAGTCGAGCGCGGCGATGGCGGCGTCGACGCGCTCCCGCACCGCGGGACGCACGGTCGGGTCGCCGTTCAGGACGCGCGAGACCGTCTGATGCGACACCCCCGACGCCTTCGCGACATCGAAGATGTTGGGCACGCGCCCATTGTTCCCGGATCGGTCCCTCCCGTGCATTTCGAAGGGGATCCTGCTGCGCGGTACCCGCCCTAGCGTCGGATCATCGAGAGAAGGAGGACGCCGTGCAGTTCGCATCGGTCCGCATCATCACGAACGACGTCGATCGCTCGGTCGCGTTCTACTCCCTGCTGCTCGGCCGGGAGCCGGAGCGCCCGGCTCCCGCCTTCGCGGCGTTCCGGTCACCCAGCGGCACGGTCGCGATCGGCCACGTCTCGACCGTGCCGGCGGCCGGGTTCGGCACCTCGCACGACGGCGTCATCGTCGAATTCGTGGAGGAGAGCCCCGCTGCGGTGGACGCCGCCCACGAGCGGATCCGCGCCGACGCGCACATCGTCCAGCCGCCGACGGACATGCCGTGGGGCAACCGCTCGCTGCTCCTCCGCGACCCGGACGGCGTCCTGGTGAACGTGTACGCACCGCTCGAGGGGTGAAGCCCGAATCCTCCCGTGCATTTCGAAGGGGTTCCTGCGCGGCTCCGCCGCGCAGAAACCCCTTCGAAATGCAGGTCAGGCCTCGCGCTGGCTCGGGCTGCGGGTCGCGGTGATCGACGTGTCGCGCTCGACCGCGTCACCGAGCACCTCGTCGATCCTGGCCATCAGCTCGGCCGGGATGACGACGCCCGCGGCCTTCGCGTTCTCCGTGACCTGCTCGGGCCGGGAGGCGCCGATGATCGCCGTCGCGACGTTGTCGTTCTGCAGCACCCACGCCACGGCGAGCTGGGCGAGCGACAGGTCGAGCTCCGCCGCGATCGGCTTCAGATCCTGCACGCGCTGCAGCACGTCGTCCTGCAGCCACCGCTTGATGAAGTTCGCGCCGCCCTTCTCGTCGGTCGCGCGGCTCCCCTGCGGGTGCGGCTGACCGGGGACGTACTTGCCGGTGAGCACGCCCTGCGCGATCGGCGACCAGACGACCTGCGAGATGCCGAGCTCCTCCGATGCCGGGACGACCTCGCCCTCGATGACCCGCCACAGCGCCGAGTACTCGGGCTGGTTCGAGATCAGCTGGAACCCCAGCTCCTTCGCGAGCGCCGCGCCCTGCCGCAGCTGGTCCGCGGTCCACTCCGAGACGCCGACGTAGAGCACCTTGCCCATCCGGACGAGGTCGGCGAACGCCTGCATCGTCTCCTCGAGCGGCGTGAAGTGGTCGAACCGGTGCGCCTGGTACAGGTCGACGTAGTCCGTGCCGAGCCGCTGGAGCGAGCCGTCGATCGACTCGAGGATGTGCTTGCGCGACAGCCCGACGTCGTTGTGCCCCTTCGGGCCGGTCGGGCCGAAGACCTTCGTGAAGATCTCGATCGACTGGCGGCGCGTGCCCTTCAGCGCCTCCCCGAGCACCGACTCGGCGCCCGTGTTCGCGTACACGTCCGCCGTGTCGAACGTCGAGATGCCCGCGTCGAGTGCCGCGTGCACGTTCGCGATCGCCTGCTCGTTCTCGACCTGGCTCGCGGCCGTCACCCAGTTGCCGTAGGTGATCTCCGAGATCTTGAACCCGCTCCGACCGAGGTACCGGTACTCCATCGTCTCCGCCTTCCGCTGTTGTGCGGGACCAGCGTAGGAGGGAGCGGGTGAGCGGTTGCCCGAGCCTCCGGGCGGCTCAGTGCGGCGGCGCGAGCCTGGCGCGGAGCGCCTCGACGTCGAGCGGCGGGTGCGGGTGCCGGGGGTCGAGCTCGACGAGGGTCTCGCGCAGCAGCTCGGCGACGGCCCAGTTCCGGTACTTCTTGTGGTCGGCTGGCACGACGTACCAGGGGGCGGCGTCGGTGTTGCAGCGCTCGAGGAGCGCGTCGTAGGCCGACTGGTAGTCGTCCCACCGCCCGCGCTCGTCGATGTCGGCGACGTCGAACTTCCAGTGCTTGTCCGGCTGATCGAGGCGCCGCAGCAGGCGCTCCCGCTGCACGTCGTAGGAGACGTGGAGGAAGACCTTGAGCAGCGTGGTGCCGCCGTCGACGAGCTCCTGCTCGAACGCGTTGATGGCGTCGTACCGCGCCTCCCACTCCGCCTCAGGCACGAGGTCGTGCACCCGGACGATCAGCACGTCCTCGTAGTGGCTGCGGTCGAACACGCCGATCATGCCGGGCCCGGGCACCCGCCGCCGGATGCGCCAGAGGAAGTCGTGCTCGAGCTCCTCCTGCGTCGGCTTCTTGAACGCGGTGTACTCGACGCCGATCGGCCCGAGCAGGCCGATCGCGTGCGACACGACCCCGCCCTTGCCCGCGGTGTCCATCCCCTGCAGCACGACGAGGATCCGGCGCGAGCCGCCGACGGTCGCCTCCGCCCACAGCCGCTCCTGCAGCGCGGCGAGCTCGTGGGCGTCGTGGTCGGGCGCCGCTCCCCCGAACGGCTTCGCGCCCGAGTCGAAGCCGGCGATGCTGACGGGCCCCTGCGGCACCCGGAGGGTGTCGCGGAGGGAGGCGGCGGCGCTCACGGTGCGAGCGTAGGCCTCAGGGTGGAGGCGCGAGGATGTCCGCATGCTCGACGACGACCTGATGCCCACCCGTACGCTCGGCCGCACCGGACGCACCGTCTCGGTGGTGGGGCTCGGCACCTGGCAGCTCGGGGGCGACTGGGGCGAGGTCTCGGAGGCGGACGCCCGCGCCGTGCTCGACGCCTCCGCGGCCGCGGGCGTGACCCTGGTCGACACCGCGGACGTGTACGGCGACGGCCGCAGCGAGCGCCTGATCGGGGGCTGGCTCGCGGCGAACCCCGGCGCGGGGGTGACCGTCGCCACGAAGATGGGGCGCCGCGCCGACCAGGTGCCGTCGAACTACGTCCTGCCGCACTTCCGCGAGTGGACGGACCGCTCGCGGCGCAACCTCGGGCAGGAGACGCTCGACCTCGTGCAGCTGCACTGCCCGCCGACGGCGGTGTTCGAGGACGACGCCGTCTTCGACGCGCTGGACACGCTCGTGTCGGAGGGCGCGATCGCCGCGTACGGCGTCTCCGTCGAGGAGACGCAGCAGGCGCTCACCGCGATCGCCAGGCCCCACGTCGCGACGGTGCAGATCATCCTCAACGCGTTCCGGCTGAAGCCGCTCGACGCCGTGCTGCCCGCGGCTCAGGAGGCGGGCGTCGGGGTGCTGGCGCGCGTCCCGCTCGCCTCCGGGCTGCTCTCCGGCAAGTACGACGAGCGCACCGAGTTCGGCGCGGACGACCACCGGTCGTACAACCGGCACGGGGAGGCGTTCGACCAGGGGGAGACCTTCTCGGGCGTCGACTACGAGCAGGGCGTCGCCGCGGCGCGGCGGTTCTCGGCGCTCGTCGCGGCCGAGGCACCCGCCGGCACGACGCCCGCCCAGGCCGCGCTCGCCTGGGTGGTGCAGCAGCCCGGCGTGACGAGCGTCATCCCCGGCGCGCGCTCGGTGGCGCAGGCCGAGTCGAACGCCGCGGCGGGCGCGATCCCGCCGCTCGGGGCCGCGTTCGACGAGGGCGTGCACGCGATCTACGACGAGACCTTCCGCGCCGCGATCCACGCCCGCTGGTAGCGCAAGAGCCGAAGGGCCCTGGTGCGGGCCCACCTCCGGACGGAGCCTGCCCGGGCCCGGCGGCGACGCCGGCTGCTGAGCTCCGCACGTCGCCGGGCGTCGGTCGAGACCGTCGACCGGCGGACACGACGATGGAGCGGCGAACATGGCGCAGAACCACGACCACAACCACGCGGTGGCCTACAAGGGCCCTGGCAAGGTCGAGGTCATCGACATCCCCTACCCCGACTTCCAGCTGCACGACGGCCCGGGCGTCAACCCGGCGAACGTGGGCAGGAAGGTCAACCACGGCGTCATCCTGAGGACCGTCGCGACGAACATCTGCGGCTCCGATCAGCACATGGTCCGCGGGCGCACGACCGCACCGAAGGACCTCGTGCTCGGGCACGAGATCACCGGCGAGGTCGTCGAGACCGGCTCCGACGTGGAGTTCATCAAGCAGGGCGACATCGTCTCGGTGCCGTTCAACATCTCCTGCGGTCGCTGTCGGAACTGCAAGGAGGGCAAGACCGGCATCTGCCTGAATGTGAACCCGGACCGGCCGGGCAGCGCCTACGGCTACGTCGACATGGGCGGCTGGGTCGGCGGCCAGGCGGAGTACGTGCTCGTCCCCTACGCGGACTGGAATCTGCTCAAGTTCCCGGACCGCGACCAGGCGCTCGAGAAGATCCTCGACCTCGCGATGCTGTCCGACATCTTCCCGACCGGGTTCCACGGCGCGTTCAGCGCCAAGGTCGGCCCGGGATCCACGGTGTACATCGCCGGGGCCGGCCCCGTCGGCCTCGCGGCCGCCGTGAGCTCGCAGCTGCTCGGCGCCGCGGTCGTCATCGTCGCGGACATGAAGGAGGAGCGGCTCGCGCAGGCGCGCTCGTTCGGCTGCGAGACCGTGGACCTCTCGAAGGGCGAACCGCAGGACCAGATCGAGCAGATCCTCGGGGTGCCGGAGGTGGACAGCGCGGTCGACGCGGTCGGCTTCGAGGCGCGCGGGCACGGCAGGGGTGCGGGCGAGGCGCCGGCGACGGTGCTGAACTCGCTGATGGGACTCACCGCCGCGGGCGGCGCGCTCGGGATCCCGGGGCTGTACGTCACGGGCGATCCCGGCGGCGTGGACGAGGCGGCGAAGACCGGCTCGCTCTCCCTCCGCCTCGGGCTCGGCTGGGCGAAGTCGCTGTCCTTCACCACGGGTCAGTGCCCGGTGATGCGGTACAACCGGCAGCTGATGATGGCGATCCTGCACGACAAGGTGCAGATCGCGAAGGCCGTGAACGCCACGCCGATCTCGCTGGAGGACGCGCCCCGCGGCTACGCGGAGTTCGACGCCGGTGCGGCGCGGAAGTACGTGCTCAACCCGAACGACTACATCAAGGCCGCCTGACTTCGCGGATCCGGAAGAAACGCACGACACGCCGTCCGCCGGCCTCGGTGGACGGCGTGTCGTCGGATTTCTCCGGATCCGCGAGAGTGGAGGCGTGACGATCGGGGCGGTGCTGCTGGCCGGAGGCGCCGGATCCCGGCTCGGCGGCGTCGACAAGGCGGCGCTGCGCCTGGGCGGCGAGCCGCTGCTCGACCGCGCGCTCGACGCGCTCCGCGGGATCGAGACCGTGGTCGTCGGTCCGCCGCGCGCGGGCGTGCCGACCGTGCAGGAGGTGCCGCCGCGGTCCGGACCGGCCGCGGCGGTCGTCGCGGGGCTGGGGGCGCTGCCGGAGGCGCAGGAGGTGCTGCTGCTCGCGGTGGACCTCCCCCGCCTCCCGGAGGCGCTGCCCGCGCTGCTCGCCGCGCCGGCCGGCCCCGACGGGGTCGTGGCCGTCGACGAGGACGGCCGGGTGCAGTGGCTGCTCGGCCGCTACCGCGCCGCGGCCCTGCACGCGGCCGCGCGCGCCCTCGGCGATCCGGCGGACCGGCCGCTGAAGGCGCTGCTCGGGGGCCTCGCCCTCGCGACCGTGCGCCTCCCACCCGGTCTGGAAGCGGACGTCGATACGGTTGCGGACGCGCGACGGGCCGGCGTGGTCCTGCCGGGTGAGGAGGCGTCATGAGCGAGGACGTGGACGCGGCACTGGACCGCTGGTGGTCGACGCTGGCCGAGGCGCTCGGGCTCGCGGACGTGCCGGTCGGGCGCGACGCGATCCTCGGGCTCGCCGGGGAGGCCGCGCACGCGGTCGTGCGCCCAGCAGCGCCGATCACGACCTTCCTCGCCGGCTACGCGGCGGGCCTCGCCGGCGGCTCGGCGGAGGAGATCGCCGCGGCGATCGAGCGAGCGCGCGCGGCGACGCGGGGATGAGCGAGCGCCCGCACGGGGTGCCGTGGGCGGAGGCGCGCGCGATGGCGGCCGCGCAGGCGGCCGGGCCGGCGACGGTGCTCGCCCTCCGGGACGCGGTCGGCGCCGTGGCCGACGCCGACGTGGTCGCACCGCGCCCGGTGCCCCACTACGACTCCTCCGCGATGGACGGCTGGGCCGTCGCGGGACCGGGGCCGTGGCGGCTGACGACGGCGTCGCGCCTCGCCCCGGGCGAGGCGCGGGTCGTCGTGACGGGCGCCGCGCTCCCGGCCGGAACCGAGGCCGTGGTGCCGGTCGAGCGGGGCACCGCAGCGGACGGCGTCGTGCGCGGCGAGCGCGATCCGCGGCGCTCGCACGTCCGCCTCGCGGGTGAGGAGTCGCCCGCGGGGGCGGTGCTCGTGGGGGCCCGCACGCGCTTGAGCCCGGCGCACGTCGCCGTCCTCGCGATCGCCGGACTCGACGACGTCGCAGTGCGCCCCGCGCCCCGGATCGGGTTCGTGCTCACCGGGGACGAGGTCGTGCTGCACGGCGCGCCGCCGTCCGGCCGGGTGCGGGACGCGTTCGACCCGCTGCTGCCGCTCGCCGCCGCGCGCCTCGGCGGCGCCCCGCTCCCGCCCGCGCGCGCCGGCGACGACCCGGTCGCCATCCGCACGGCGATCGACGGGCTCGCCGACGCGGCGGTGGTGGTGACGGTCGGCGGCACGGGGCGCAGCGGCGCCGACCGGCTGCGGGAGGCGATCGGCGGCGCGGAGACCGTGTTCGACGGCGTCGCGATGCGGCCGGGGCATCCCGCGCTCCTCGCCCGCCTCCCGGACGGCCGGCCCCTGCTGGCGCTGCCGGGCAACCCGCTCGCCGCGGTCGCGGTGCTCCTGTCGTTCCTGCCGCCGGTGATCGACGCGTTGACGCTGGCGACCCCGGCAGCGCCCGCCGCCCGCATCGCGACCTGCGCGCTGCCCGGCTGGGCGGGCGGGACCTCGCTCGTCCCCTGCGACGCGACGCTGCGCCCGGCGCCCGCGACCCGGCCGAACATGCTGCGCGGCCTCGCCGCGTCCGACGTGCTCGCCGTCGTGCCGCCGGACGGCGTGGCCGAGGGCGCGCGCGTGGAGGTGCTGCCGCTCCCCTGGTGAGCGACGCGACGAGCGAGGTGCGGATCAGGCCGGGACGGGGACCCCTGCGGGCTCGAGCCGCACCACGATCGCCTTCGCCACCGGGGTGTTGCTCTCCTTCGCGGAGGAGCCGAGCGGGATGAGCACGTTCGCCTCCGGGTAGTAGGCGGCCGCGTTCCCGCGCGGCGTGTTGTACGGCACCGCGCGCCACCCCTCCGCCCGTCGCTCGGAGCCGTCGGTCCACTCGCTGATCAGGTCGACCAGGTCGCCCTCCTTCAGCCCGCGCGCCTCGAGGTCGAGCGGGTGCACGAGCACGACCTTCCGTGCGCCGTGCACGCCGCGGTAGCGATCGTCCTTGCCGTAGATCGTGGTGTTGAACTGGTCGTGCGACCGGATGGTCTGCAGCAGCAGGCGTCCCTCCGGCACCTCCGGGTACTCGAGCGGGTTCGCGGTGAACTGCGCCTTCGCGTCCTTGCCGCCCGCGGTGTTGGTGGTGAAGTGGCGGGTGTCGCGCGGCGCGTGGGGCAGCACGAAGCCGCCGGGCCGGTCGAGCTTCTCCTCGTAGGCCTCGAAGCCCGGCACCACGTGGGAGATGTGCTTGCGGATCACCCGGTAGTCGTCGCGCATCGCCGCCCAGTCCGCGTTCGCGGTGTTCGTGCGGCCGGCGAGCACGCGCTCCGCGATCCCGGTCACGATGGCCACCTCGCTGCGGAGGTGCGGCGACGCCGGCTCGAGGTGCCCGTGCGAACCGTGCACCGCGCTGACCGTGTCCTCCACGCTGACGCGCTGCGGTCCGGAGGCCTGCAGGTCGATCTCGGTGCGGCCGAGGCACGGCAGGATCAGCGCCCGCTTGCCGTGCACCACGTGCGACCGGTTGAGCTTCGTCGACACGTGCACGGTGAGCGCGAGCGTCCGCATCACCGCCTCGGTCGCCGCCGTGTCCGGCGTCGCCTTCGCGAAGTTCCCGCCGAGCCCCATGAACACCCGGGCCCGGCCCTCGTGCATCGCCTTCAGCGCCTCGACCGTGTCGAAGCCCTTCTCGGTCGGGGACTCGAACCCGAACTCCGCGTCGAGCCGCTCGTGGAACGGCTTCGGCATCTGCTCCCAGATGCCCATCGTGCGGTCGCCCTGCACGTTCGAGTGCCCGCGGACCGGCAGGAGGCCCGCGCCCGGGCGGCCGATGTTCCCCGTCGCGAGCAGGAGGCTCGTGAGGTCGCGGATCGTCGCGACGGCGTTCGTGTGCTGGGTCAGCCCCATCGCCCAGGCGATGATGACGCTCTTCGCCTCCGCGATCATCCGGCCGACGGTGCGGATCTGCTGCTCGCTGAGGCCGCTGGCCCGCTCGATCTCCGCCCACCCGACGCTGCGGACCTGGTCGCGCCAGGCGTCGAACCCCTCCGTGTAGTGCTCGATGAAGTCCGCGTCGAGCACGCTCCCCGGCTTCGCGTCCTCGAGCTCGAGCAGCACCTTGCCGAGCGCCTGGAACAGGGCCTGGTCACCGCCGAGGCGGATCTGCAGGAACTCGTCCGCGAGCTGCCGTCCCCGGAACACGAGGCCGCGGACGGACTGCGGGTTGTCGAAGTGGAGCAGGCCCGCCTCCCGGAGCGGGTTCACCGCGACGATGCGGCCGCCGTGCTTCTTCTGGTTCTCGAGGCGGGTGAGCATCCGCGGCGCGTTCGTGCCCGGGTTCTGGCCGGCGATGATGATCAGGTCGGCGTGCTCGATGTCGTCGATCGAGACCGACGCCTTGCCGATCCCGATGGTCTGGGTCAGCGCCCGCGTCGTGGACTCGTGGCACATGTTGGAGCAGTCGGGCAGGTTGTTCGTGCCGAGCGAGCGCACGAACAGCTGGTAGACGAACGCGGCCTCGTTGCTCGTGCGCCCGGAGGTGTAGAACACCGCCTCGTCCGGGGAGTCGAGCCGGTCGATCTCCTCCTTCACGACGTCGAACGCGCGGTCCCAGGTGACGGGCCGGTAGTGGGTGTCCCCCTCCTCCAGCAGCATCGGCTCGGTGATGCGGCCCTGCTGGCCGAGCGCGTAGTCGTCCCACGACTCGAGCTCCGCGACCGGGTGCGCGGCGAAGAACTCGGGGGTCACCCGGCGCTTCGTGGCCTCCTCCGCGACGGCCTTCGCCCCGCTCTCGCAGAACTCGGCCGGCGACCGGCGGGAGGGCTCGGGGTCGGGCCACGCGCAGCTCATGCAGTCGTAGCCGCGGACCTGGTTGATGTCGAGCAGCGTCCGTGTGGTGCGGACGGCGCCCATCTGCTCCTCGCCCGTCTGCAGCGAGTGGCCGATCGCCGGCCAACCCGTCGCGTGCGTCCGCGGCTTCGTGACCCGCAGTTGCGCGTCGTCGATGTTCTGCTCCGCTCGCGCGGTGGTGTCGTCGCCCATGACCGCCTCCTGGCCGAATGGTACGTCCGTGCTCCCCGGAGCGCGGTGGGATCATCGCAGGATGAGGCTGATCGCGCGACGGCGGGTGCGCACGATCCGGCTCGGCGACGAGGCGCGGTCGCGGGAGGACGTGCTCGCGCTCGAGGAGCCCCTCGAGGTGCGCGTGAACGGCGCCCGGTTCAGCGTGACGATGCGCACCCCCGGCGACGACTTCGACCTGGTCGCGGGGTTCCTCGTCTCGGAGGGCGTCGTCGTGTCGCGGGAGGACCTGCCCGACATGCGCACCGTCTCCGGGATCGGGATCGACGGCGAGCCGACGTTCAACATCGTCGACGCGACCGTCACCGGCCGGGGCGTGGTGCACGCGGCGGAGCGCGCCCGCACGCTCTACACGACGAGCGCCTGCGGCGTGTGCGGGCTCGCGTCCATCGACGCGGTGCGGACCGCCTCCGCCTACCCGATCCTGCCGGTCGGGCTGACGGTGCAGGAGGCGGTGATCGCCGCCCTGCCGGACCGGCTCCGCGCCGCGCAGTCGCTGTTCGACGCGACCGGCGGGGTGCACGCGGCCGGCCTGTTCGACGCGGACGGCGAGCCGCTGGTCGTGCGGGAGGACGTGGGGCGGCACAACGCGGTCGACAAGGTCGTCGGGCACGCGCTCACCGAGGGGCTGCTCCCGCTCTCGCACACGGTGCTCCAGGTCTCCGGCCGGGCGTCGTTCGAGCTCGTGCAGAAGGCGCGCATGGCCGGGATCCCCGTGCTCGCCGCGGTGAGCGCCCCCTCCTCCCTCGCGGCCGAGCTCGCGGAGGACGCCGGCATCACCCTCGTCGGGTTCAGCCGCGGCCGCTCCTTCACCGTCTACACGCACCCCGAGCGCATCCGGGCCTGAGGCGGGGTCAGCGGCCGGTCTTCGTGAACCAGCGGTCGGAGACGAGCAGTACGACGAACGCGACGACGAACGCGATCAGGCCCGTCAGCAGCGCGGCTCCGATGCCCGCGTGCGCGAAGACGAGCTGCAGCACGACGAGCAGCACGGCGAGGATCGCCGCGATCACGAGCCTGCGGACCATCGCGCTCCCTTCTCAGCGGCTGCGCCACCGTAGCGCCTCCGGGCGCCCCCCGGCGGCGCGCACGCTACAGTTCTGCGATCTGACCAGGAGTTCCGATGCCCACGCTGCTCCGCATCATCGTCGTGCTGCTCACGACCGGTGTGCTGTACGCGGGCATCGCGCTGCTCGCGTTCGCCGAGGTGATCGGTACGCCGGACGGCACCCGACTCGCCCTCGGGTCGCTGGCCGTGTGCGCGCTCGCGACGCCGCCGATGCTCGCGGGCGTGTTCGCGAGCTACTGGAGCTGGGATGCGAGCGCCCGCCGAAGGCTGCGGGTGACGCTCGGCGTGCTGCTCGCGGTGCAGGGCGCAGGGGCGATCGGCCTGATCGTGCTGACGCTCGCCCGGAGCGGTCTCGTCGTCGCGGCGGTCGTGCTCGTGGCGATCGCGGCGGCACTCGATCCGGCGGCGATCGCGCTCGGCCGCACCGCCAGGCGCGTCGAGCTGCGTCGCGGCCGGCCCGAGGGCGGGCTCGACGCATTCCGCGCCCGGGTCGCGGTCGGCTGGCGGCGCGGCGGCATCGGTGCGGCGATCGGGCTCGCGGTCGGCATCCTGACCGGGGCGCTCCTCCTGCTGCCGCTCGCGAGGAGCGGGAACGCGCCGAGCGCCGTCGTGTTCGCGCCCGTCGGCGCCGGGCTCGGCGCCTCCATCGGGATGCTCACGGTCGCCGTCGGCATGGCTGGCCGCGTCCGCGATCTGCTCGGCGGCGACGCCTCCTCCGCGCGGCGCATCGGACGCGCGGTGCGCGGGAAGCCGGAGGCGCTGACCGCGGACGAGCAGGTCCGCGCCGCGCGGTACGCCGTCGCCGCGCCGGCGTGGATCCGGCTGCAGGTGACGCAGTCGACGACGAACGCGCTCGCGGTCGTCGCGATCCTGGCGCTCACCCTGCTCGGGCCCTCCGGGAACGACCTCCCCGGGGCCGGATGGCTGCTCGGCGCCGTCATGACGCTCCTCATCGCGACCGTCGTCGCCGCGGTCGTCCTGCTGCGCAGGCGCACCCGGGCGCTCGGCGAGTACGCCGCCGCGCACCCGCTGCCGGACTGAGCGTCAGCGGCCGGAGCGGTCCGGCGCGTCGTCGGTCCAGCTGCCGTAGACCGCCTCCGCGTTGCTCGCGATCTGGGCGGCGAGCATCGACGGGTCCGTCTCCAGCACCTCCGCCATGAAGCGCAGCGTGTGTGGCACGAGGTAGGGCGCGTTCGGCCGGCCCCGCACGGGCGCGGGCGCGAGCCACGGCGCATCCGTCTCGACCAGGAGGCGGTCGCGGGGCGTGACGCGGAGGGCCGCGCGCAGGTCCTCCGCGTTCTTGAACGTGACCGTGCCCGCGAAGGAGAGGTACCAGCCGTGCGCGGCGGCGAGGCGGGCGAGTCCGGCGTCGCCGGAGAAGCAGTGGAAGACGGTCCGCTCGGGGGCGCCGACCCGCAGGAGCGTGTCGACGACCTCCACGTGGGCGTCGCGGTCGTGGATCTGCAGCGCGGCGCCGTGGCGCTTCGCGATGTCGATGTGCGCCTCGAAGGAGCGGAACTGGGCGGCGCGCCCCTCCTCACCCGTCCGGTAGAAGTCGAGCCCGGTCTCGCCGACCGCGCGCACACGGGGCTGCGCGGCGAGCTCGTCGATCACGGCGAGCGCGTCGTCGAGGCCCCCCTCCGCCTCGAGGACCGCCGCGTCGTTCGGGTGGATCGCGACGGCGGCGAGCATCCGCGGGTCGATGGCGGCGTGCTCCGCGGACCAGCGGCTCGACTCGACGTCCGTGCCGACCTGGACGACCCCTTTCACCCCCGCGACGGAGGCGCGGTCGAGCTGCTCACGCCAGTCGAGCGGCTCCCCTTCGCCGTCGAACCAGCCCGGCCCGGAGAACGGGTCGATGTGCGTGTGGTCGTCGTAGACCGGCACCCGCAGCGCCTCGGGCAGCGGCGGATAGCTCCGGTCAGCCACGCGGCACCCCCCGGTGCATTTTGACGGGGATACTGGCCACTTCGTCGCGCACAAGCCCCTACAAAATGCACCTACGCATCGAGGACGTCCTGGTCGATGCGCGGGAAGAGCGGCTCGAGCGCGGTGACCTCCGTGCCGGCGGGCAGCTGCCCCCAGTCGCCGGCCGCCCGGAGGCGCTGGTCGACGAGCCGGCCGAGCGCCGCCTCCGCGCCGAGCGCCGCCCAGAGCTTCGCGGTCGCTCCCGGGATCACCGGCGACAGCAGCACGGCGAGCGCCCGCAGGCCCTCCGCCGCCGTCGCGAGCACGGCGTCGAGCCGTCCCGCGGCTGCCGGATCCTTCGCGAGCTTCCACGGCTCCTCGAGCGTCAGGTACCCGTTCAGCTCGTCGACGATCGACCAGATCGCCGCGACGGCCTCGTGCGGCGCCATCCGCTCGATCGCGAGGTCGGCCTGCACGGTCGCGTTCCGCACGGTCTCGCTGAGGTGCAGCTCGCGCTCGTTCGGCTCCCCCGCCTCCGGCACCGCGCCGCCGCGGTACCGGGTGATCATCGCGATGACCCGGGAGGCGAGGTTCCCGAAGCCGTTCGCGAGCTCCGCCTGGTAGCGCGCGGCGAGGTCCTCCCACGAGAACGAGCCGTCCTGACCGAACGGGATCGCGCGGAGGAAGTAGTAGCGGAACGCGTCGGAGCCGAACACGTCCGTGATCTGGTGCGGCGCGATGCCGGTCAGCTTCGACTTCGACATCTTCTCGCCGCCGACGAGCAGCCAGCCGTGCGCGAAGACCTGCTTCGGCACCTCCAG
>NZ_JBQCGC010000064.1:0-20203 GCF_051956055.1 Amnibacterium sp. | reverse complement strand
CACTTCGTCGAGAGGTACAGCGCCGCGCGCGGCTGAGCGGGGCGTCCCGCGGGCGGGAGCACGACAGCAGGATCCACCTTCTTCGGCAGGACGGTGGCGCGTGCTCCGTCCTGCCGATGCTCGTCAGTCCTGCTGTCTTGCTCGCCTCAGGGGACGGTGTGGCCCGCGGCGGTGAAGAGGCGGTACCACTCGGGCCGGGTGAGCCGCAGCTCGGAACCCGCCGCGGCCTCCCGGACGCGCTCGGGCTTGGTCGTGCCGAGGATGACCTGCATGTCCGCGGGATGCCGGGTGATCCACGCCGTGGCGATGCCGGTGGGGGTCACGTCGTACTTCGCGGCCAGCTCGTCGAGCACGTCGTTCAGCTCCGCGTAGTGCTCCCGGTCGCCGATGAACGGCCCCGTGAAGAAGCCCGCCTGGTAGGGCGACCACGCCTGCAGGGTGATCCCGTTCAGGCGCGCGTAGTCGAGGATGCCGTTGTCCCGGTCGATGGACTGGTCGAGCGCGGCCATGTTCGACGCGACGCCCGCGGCGATCAGGTTCGCGTGGGTGATGCTCAGCTGCACCTGGTTGAACGCGAGCGGCTGGCGGACCGACCGCTTCAGCAGCTCCACCTGGTACGGCGTGTGGTTGGAGACGCCGAAGGCGCGCACCTTGCCCGCCGCCTCCAGGGCGTCGAACGCGGCCGCGACCTCGTCCGGCTCCACGAGCGCGTCGGGCCGGTGCAGGAGGAGCACGTCGAGGTGGTCGGTGCGGAGCGCCGCCAGCGACTCGTCGACGGAGGCGAGGATGTGCTCCGTCGAGAAGTCGAAGTACCCGTCGCGGATCCCGACCTTCGACTGGAGCAGCACCTGCTCGCGCTCGGCGGGAGAGAAGGCCATCGCCTCCCCGAAGCGCCGCTCGCAGCGGTGGTCGCCGCCGTACACGTCCGCGTGGTCGAACATCGTCACGCCCACGTCGAGGGCCGAGCGGACGAGGGTGCGGATCTCCTCGTCCGACATCTCGGGGATCCGCATCAGCCCGAGGACGACGTTCGATGCGGTCAGGTCGGTCTGGGGGAGTGGCAGCTGCTTCACGGACGGCATCGTCGCATCGACCGGCTGGGATGTGCAGGCGGGCGACGTCGGCGGACGGGCGCCGTGTCCGGTCGAGCCGCCGCCGTCCTCAGGAGCCCGTGTGCACCGGGAGGACGATCCGTGACGGGTGCGCCGGTCCGTGCAGGAGCTCGAGCCGGTTCGGGAGGCCGATGCCCGCCTCGGGCAGCGGCTCACCGGTGCCCGGGTTCGGCGCGTAGCGCGGGAAGTCGCCGCCCGCGACGACCAGCCGCACCCGGTGCCCCGCCCGGAAGCGGTAGGCCGTCGGGAACAGCGGCACGTCGACCGCGAGCACGCCGTCGTCCCCGATGAGCACGTCGTCCGCCGGCACGGTCCTCGGGTCGAGCCGACGGATGCCGTCGGCGACGTTCCGGGAGACCCCGTCGGCGTCCACGTCGCACAGCCGCACGAACACGTCCGCGTGCGCCCGTTCGGACCGCACGTGGAGGCGGACCGTGGCGCGCCCCACGACATCGAGGTCCCGTGGCTCGGGGGCGCCGGTGAAGACGAGCACGTCAGGCCGGGCCTCGCTCGCCCCGTCGTCCACCTGCTGCCCCGGCGGCGAGAGCAACGGACCGCCGTCGAAGGTGGTCGGCGCCGCGGGATCGAACACGATCGCCTCGAGCCCCTCCGCCGCGCTCGCGCCGGTGCGGAGCAGCTCGCCGGAGGCGAGGTGCCGCTCCTCGTCCCGCGTGCCGGGCAGCGGCCACGTGTCGGCGGTCAGCCACCGGTCGGTGCCCTGCAGCGCGATCCGGACAGGCGGCGCCTCCGGCGCCGGGCCGCCGCGCAGCTGATGGTCGAGGAACGCGAGGTCCGAGCGGAGCATCTCGCGGACCTCCGGCATCGCGCCGTGCAGCCAGGGACCGATCGTGAGTCGCGCGGGCACGCCGGCGGCCTGCAGCCGGGCGAAGTCCTCGAGCTGGAACGGCAGGAAGAGGTCCCACCAGCCGGTGACCATGTTCACCGGCGGCATGCGCTCCAGCGGCGCACGGCTGTGGTCGGAGGCGGACCAGAACGGGTCACCGGGCTCCGCGTGCTCGGTGACGTCGCGCCAGAACGGCTCCGGCCGGCCGGCGATCCGGACGTCCGCATCACGGAGCGGCCGCGTGCGCAGCTCCGTGACCACCCGCCGCCGTGGCCGTGCGGCCTCGAACCGCGCGCGGACGCCGCGGCGCTCCTGCCGGGCGATCGAATCGCTCCAGGTCAGGGCGTTCAGCGCGCCGGGGGCACCGCCCTCGTAGAAGGAGGCGCTCATCCGCGCGGCGGTGATGTGCAGCGAGGAGGCGGCGAGCGGTGGATCCGCGTAGGGCGCAACAGCCCACTGGGTGTGCGCGAAGTAGCTGCCGCCGGTCGTGGCGACCCGGCCGTCGCACCAGCGCTGCGCTCGCACCCACGCGAGCGTGTCCATGCCGTCCTCGTGCTCGTGCGCGAACGGTCGGAAGACGCCCTCCGACCCGAACGTGCCGCGCACGGACTGGATCAGCACCTGGAACCCCCTTCGGGCGAGCACGACCGCGAACAGGGCCCCGCCGAGGTTCGCCCGGCCGTACGGCGTGCGGATGAGCACCACCGGCATGGCAGCCGCACCGCGCGGGCGGTAGAGGTCGCCGAGCAGGACCGTGCCGTCGCGCATCGGGACCCGGAGGTCCCGGGTGACCGCGTAGTCGGTCGTGCCGGCCGGGACGCCCGCGATCAGCTCGATCGCGCGCCGGCCGACGAGGGCGAGCCTGGGGGCACGTCGTCGTCGCATGCAGGCAGTCTCCGCCCCGCCGCCCGGGCGTGCGGTGCTTACCGACCGGTGCGGGTCGTCGTCAAGCCCCCGTCTGGTTCGGAGCGGTCCCCCTACGGTCGTTCAGGATCTGAACGGACGGTGAAGGGCGGGTCGAGGCGGCGGTTGGGCACGATGACCTACGGGGCGTGGACGATCGAGTTCGACGACCGGCTGCTCGCACATCTCCAGCTCGTGATCGTGCAGCGGCTCCGCAACCAGGAGCGGTTCGCGATGTCGTGGATCGACGGCTCGGAGTCCGGCGGCGGCCGCAGCTCGATCTGGCTGCATCCGGAGGGGGACCTGTACTTCCGGTTCGCCGGATCCCGCACGCCCGACATCGACCCGGACTGGATCCGGCAGCTCACCGATTCTGCGCAGAGCTCCCGCGGCCTCATCGTCACGCACGAGGACGGCCGGCTCGCGCGGTCGGTGAGCACCAAGCGCACCTGAGCGGGGCGCCCGCCCGAACGGGCGGCTCGGGCAGGATCGAGCCATGATCACCGCCGAGTACACGATCCCCGGCCTGCACGTCCGCGATCACGCGGTCGACGTGCCGCTCGACTGGTCCGCCCCGGACGGCGGCGCGTCGATCACGCTGTTCGCGCGCGAGCTCGTCGCCGCGCACCGGCAGCGGGAGGACCTGCCGCTGGTCCTCTTCCTGCAGGGCGGCCCCGGCGGGAAGTCCCCGCGGCCCCTCGACGCCTCCGGCTGGATCGGGGTGCTGCTCGAGCGCTTCCGCGTGGTGCTGCTCGACCAGCGCGGCACCGGGCGCAGCTCCCGCGTCGACGCGGCCCGGATGGCGTCGTTCGGATCGGCGGAGGAGGGGGCGGCCTACCTGGCGTGCTTCCGGGCCGACTCCATCGTGCGGGACGCCGAGCACCTCCGGCTGACCGTCTTCGGCGGCCGCCGCTGGACGACGCTCGGGCAGAGCTACGGCGGCTGGATCACGCTCGAGTACCTGTCCGCCGCCCCCGAGGGGCTCGCAGCGGCCATGGTGATGGGCGGCCTGCCGGCCCTCCGTCCGGACGCCGCCGATCTCTACCGCCGCACGTCCCCGCGCGCGCTCGCGAAGAACCGTCGGTTCGAGCAGCGTTACCCGGGCGACGTCGCCACGATCGGCCGCATCGCGGACCGGCTGGCGGAGGAGGACGTGCGACTGCCGGACGGCGACCGGCTCACGGTGCGCCGACTGCAGTTCATCGGCGGGGCGCGCTTCGGCATGCAGCACGGCTTCGAGGAGCTCCACTGGCTCCTCGACACCGCCTTCGGCAGCGACGGCCGGTTCTCCGACGCGTTCCTCGAGGCGGCGCTCACGGCGAGCTCGTTCGCCGACAACCCGCTCTGGGCCGCGCTGCAGGAGGCCGCCGAGTACACGGACGACACCTCCGGGGCGACGCGCTGGGCGGCGCAGGCCGAGCACGAGCGGCACCCCGAGTTCGCCGAGACGGCCCGCCCGCTGCGCTTCACCGGGGAGATGTTCTTCCCGTGGATGTTCGAGGAGATCCGCCTGCTGAGACCGTTCTGGCCTGCCGTCAACCTGCTGCAGCGCCGCACCGACTGGCCCGCGCGGTACGACCGGGCGCGGCTCGCGGCGAACGAGGTGCCGGTCACGGCGGCGGTCTACTTCGACGACCTCTACGTCGATGCGGACCTGCAGCTGCAGACGGCGGCGGAGGTCGCCGGGCTCACCACCTGGGTCACCGACGAGTGGGAGCACGACGGCGTCGGCGCGAGCGGCGGCGAGGTCGTGCGCCATCTGCTGCGGCTGCTCGACGAGCGAGGCGGACCGCGCCCCTGACCCGGTGGCGGGACTTTCGCCCGTTCGTCGCGTCCGCCCGGCGGCCTAGCGTCCTGGGGTCGCCTCGGGCTTCGAGGCGGGAACCGATGCGCACCGGAAGGCGCGGTGATCGAGCGTGAGCGAGGGACCCGACGGCGGGCTCGCCCGCGACCGTCGTGACGGCATGTCGCCGTGCGCCGAGATCGCTGGGCGCACCCCGATGCCGCGCGCATGAGCGATCGGTTGACGCGGAGGCAGGCGCTCGCGATCGGAGCCGTCGGCGCCGGCGCGCTCGTGGTCGGGGCGACGGGCGCGGTCGTCGCCGGCAGGCTCGCGCCGCGGACCGGCGGGGACTCCACGCCGGCCGAAGGCGGTGCGAGCAGCGGGTTCCGCGAGCCGTCCGTCGTGACCTCGGCGGCCGGGGTCCTCGAGCTGGACCTGCCGGTCGCCGCGAGGTCCGTGACCCTCCGCGGGGAACCGGTCAGGATGCTCACGTACGCCGGCACGGTCCCGGGCCCGACGCTGCACGTCCGGCCGGGCGATCGACTGCGCATCCACCTCCGGAACGAGCTCGAGGTGCCCACCAACCTCCACACCCACGGCCTCCTCGTGTCCGCGCGTGGGAACAGCGACAACCCGTTCCTGCGGATCGGGCCCGGCGAGCGGTTCGACTACGAGATCGACCTGCCTGCGGACCACCCGGCGGGCGTGTTCTGGTACCACCCTCATCATCACGGCATGGTCGCCGACCAGCTGTTCGCGGGCCTCTACGGGGCGATCGCGGTTGACGAGGACGATTGGGAGACGGCCCCGCCCCGGATGGTCGTGATCTCCGACGTCACGATCGCCTCCGGCGCGGTCACTCCCGTCTCGCAGCCCGACCGGATGCTCGGACGCACCGGTCAGCTGCTGCTCGTGAACGGTCAGGTGGCGCCCGTGCTGACCGCGCCGCCCGGGTCCGAGCAACGCCTGCTCGTCGTGAACGCGTGCGCGAGCCGCTACCTCGACCTCGGGCTCACCGGACTCGACGCGACCGTCCGCGGCATCGACAGCGGTCACCTCCTCCGTGCGGCCGACCGGCTGCTGCTGATGCCGGGCAACCGAGCCGATCTCGTCATCAGGACGCCACGCTCCGGTGTGGACGTCGTCGCACGGGCTTACGACCGCGGTGCGGCCGGAGGCGGCATGATGGGCGGCCGGTCGGCGGTCTCGCCCGAGGCGCTCGTGCTCACCGTCGCGCCCGACCCCGGGGGGAGCGCCATCGCCATCGCCCCGCCGGTGGCGGAGACCCACCCCGATCTGCTGGCCGCGCCCGTCCGGGCGCACCGCACCGTCACCCTCTCCATGGGGATGGGCGCGGGCGCGGGGATGCGCTTCCTGATCGACGGACGCGCGTTCTCGCCGGATCGCGTCGATCTCGAGGTCGCGCTCGGCGACGTGGAGGAGTGGACGATCGTCAATGCATCGCCGATGGCGCATCCCTTCCACCTGCACGTCTGGCCCATGCAGCTCGTCCGCAGGGGGACCGCCGCGGTCTCCGGGATCGACGTGCGGGACGTGGTGGACGTCCCGCCTCGCAGCTCCGTCAGGGTCCGGATCGCGTTCGACCGGTTCCCGGGCAGGACCGTCTACCACTGCCACATCCTGGACCACGAGGATCTCGGCATGATGGGCGTCATCGAGAGCGCCTGAGTGCGTTCCGTCCCCTCGCACACCATTGCGATGCCGGTCAGGTCCGGCGCCCGGCGCCTCCATCGTCGTCCCTAGCCTCGACGCATGAGCGCCACGGCCGACCCGGCCACGGGCCGCGCTGCGGTCCGTGAGCAGGCGGACGCGCAGGTCGCCGCCGCTCCTGCCCCCGGCTCGTCGCGGCCGGTGCCGCAGTGGCTCCGCCGCGGGCTGACGTTCCTCGCCGCGCTGGCGCTCATCCCGGAGGCGCAGCGGCTGTGGAAGGTCTCGGTGTCGCGGGCGCCGACCCTGAACCTCCACTCCTCGACCACCGCGCACGTGCAGGCGCTCCTCCTCCTCGTCGCCCTGGCGGCGTTCGGCGTGCTGCTGACGACCGCCGTCCTCGCGGTCGGCTCGACCTCGGATCGCGGCATCCGCCGACTGGACGCCGCGGTGCTCGCCGTCGGGGTCGTGCTCCTGCTCGGCGAGTTCGTGCTCTCGCACGCGGTGAACGACGAGGGGGCGCTGACGGCGAAGGCGGCCGACGCGCTGCTCCACGGCACCCCGGTGTACGGGGTCGACTGGCCGGGCCTCGTCACGAAGGTCCCCCTGACGAAGACGATGGGCGGCGGGGCGGACTACCAGTACGGCTACCCGCCGCTGGCGGTGCTGCTCACCGCCGCCGTGACGCTCCTGCATCACAGCGCGGCGGCCGCCGCCGTGGTCACCACCGCGGCGCTCCTCGCCGCGACGATCGTGCTGTGGTGGCGCGTCGCCCCCGTCTGGCGCCCGATCGTGGTCATCGCCCTGCTCGCGCTCGAGCCGATCGCCGGGTCGGCGGCCGGCGGGTCGCCGATCCTCGTCGCGATCGCGCTGCTGGTGCCCGTGCTCCTGCGGTTCGACCGCACGGGCGCCGACGGGCGGCTCGGGGCGACGGGCGTGCTGAAGGGCGCGGCGCTCGGCGCCGCCTGCGCGAGCCAGCAGCTCGCGTGGTTCCTGCTGCCGTTCCTCGTCGTCGCGCTCTACGCCCTCCGCGTGCGCGAGGTCGGGCACCGCGGCGCTGCGCTCGTCGTCGGACGGTTCCTCGGGACGGCGGCCGCGGTGTGGCTGCTCATCGACCTGCCGTTCATCGTGACGCAGCCCGCCGCATGGGCGCAGGGGATCCTGATCCCGCTCGCGCAGCACGGGATCATCCACGGGCAGAGCCTCGTGGACATCCCGTACCTGCTGACCCGCGGCAGCGGCGCGCTCGACCTGTTCTCGACCGCGACGATCCTCCTGTTCGCCGGGCTCCTCGTCGCCGTGCTGCTGTTCCCCGCGCGGCTCGGGCCGGCGCTCACGATCCTCCCGGTGGCGGTGTTCTTCGTCGCCACGCGCTCCGACTACGCCTACTGGCTGCAGTTCAGCCCGATCTGGCTCGCCACGGTCGCGACCGTGCCGGTCGCCTCGTTCGGCCTGGCGTGGCGGCCCCGGGTGGTCGGCCGCCTGCTCTCGGCGGCGAGGGCGGGGATCGTCGCCCTGCTCACCGTCCCGCCGCTGCTCATCGCCCTCGTCGGCGCGTTCACGCCGCCGCCGCTGCAGCTGCACCTCGACGTCGCGGCCTCGGTGCCGGGGAAGCGGTCGGCCATCGGCGAGGTGACGGTCACGGCCGTCAACGTGTCCGACCACGTGGTGGCGCCGCACTTCTGCTACCTCGAGCAGGGCGGCGCCTCGAACTGGTGGGAGATCCTGCACGGGCCGACGACGCTGCACCCTGGCCAGCGCGCGGTGTACGTGATCGAGCCGACGGGCGAGCAGCAGCCGCTCGTCCGCGGCTCCGCGATCCTCGCCGTGTCGGACCAGCCGATGACCGCATCGTCGGTGCCGCTGCCCGCATCGCTCAGGCGGCGGTGATCAGGGCGGCGACCAGCCGGTGATGTGCCACTTCGTCCAGGTCGCGGCGAACCACACGAACTGCAGGACGACGCCGAGCGCGATCAGCGCGCCGCGCACCAGCCGGGACCGGATGCCGCCGAACCCGCCGAGCAGCGGGAACAGGGGCAGGAGCAGCCGGAACGTGCTCGACTGCGGGTCGAACACGGCGAGCAGGTAGCCCCCGTACATCGCGGCCCAGAGCCGGATCTCGAGCCCGAGGCGGCGGATCGCGGGCACAGCGACCAGCAGCGCGGCGAACGCGGCCACCACGGCCACGAGCACGGCGATCCCGGCTCCACCCGGCGCGATGCGCTCGGCCGCCACCACCCAGGAGCCGAAGGGGAGCAGCGCCCCGCTACCCGCGTGGGATCGGCGCCAGGCAAGCTCGGAGGTGACGTAGGCGGACGGATCGCCCGTGCCGAGCCAGGCGACGACGGGCCAGAGCGCCGCGCCTCCGATCGCCGCAGCGGTGGCGGCGAGCGCGGACCAGAGCCGTCGTCCGCGCAACGGCTCGTCCGCCGTGCGGCGGAGCAGCCGCAGCGCGACGTGGATCCCGATCAGCGCGGCGAGGGGGACGCCGATCGGCCGGGTCAGGTCCGCGACGAGCAGCACGGGGATGAGGGTCAGGTACCGCCTCCTGACGAGCAGCAGCAGGCAGCCGCCGAGCAGGAGCATCGCCATGGCCTCGGCGTAGGCCACCTGGAACAGGGGCGAGAGGGGCCCGAAGCAGAACAGCGCGACGGCGAACCCAGCCGGTCGGCCCAGCGCCCGCAGCAGTCGGTCGAACACGAGCGCGGCGCCCAGCGAGCACGCCGCGGACACGAGGACGGATGCGACGTCCCAGGGGATCCCCGTCACCGCGATGACGGCGTTCACCACCGCGGGGTACGCGGGGAGGAAGGCCCATGCGTTCGCGATCACGTGCCCGGAGGGGTCCAGCGGCAGGCTCGCTGGATAGCCCTCCGTCGCGATCGTGTGGTACCACCCGCTGTCCCAGAACTGCGCCAGCCGGAAGTAACCGGGGTGCGCAGGAGCCCAGAAGGTGGGGCGCTCGTGTGCGGCGAGCAGCAGCATGATGGCGGTCGTCACGACGCGCGACGCCAGCCAGATCGCCACGACCCGGGCCCACCACGTCGACCGGAGCCGCGAGCCGATCCGGACCGGCGTGCGGGTGCTGCGGGCCCTCGCGGCGTCGACCGTGCTCACGGGTGCGGACCGATCGCGCCCGGCGAGGTGCCCGGCGTGCCCCACCGGGCTCGAGTCCCTTCCTCCACGGTCCGCCGGAGGAAGCCCGGATCCCGGAACCGGCGGCGGAGCGGACGCTCGAGCCCGACGTAGGACAGCGTGCAGAGCGCCAGCAGCCCGGCCGCCCAGATCACTCCCCGCAGCGTCTGCGCGGGATGGTGGCCGGTCAGGCGCACGAACACCACCACGGTGAGGATGTTCCAGAGGTACAGGCCGTACGAGAGCCGGCCGATGAAGGCGAGCGGTGCGGAGCCCAGCACGGCGGCGCCCGGGCCGCGGGACGCCGAGGACGCCCACAGCACCACGGCGGTCGAGAACACGGCCGCCTGCCCGAACCCGTCCGGGTCGATCGCCTGCAGCCCGGTGGGGATGCGGAGGACGAGGAGCAGGAGGCCGGTGCCGCCCAGGAGTGCGAGCACGGCGAGTCCGTGCTGCGCCGCGCGGTCCGGCGCCCAGCGGGCTCGCAGCACCGCGACCAGCACCCCGAGCACGAGCGCGTCGATGTGGGACACCGGCCCGAAGAAGACGGCGTCGTGGCTCGCGCCGCCCGCGAGCTCGGCCGCCCGGAGCATCCACGTCAGCGCGACGACCCCGAGGAGCAGCGGACCGATCCAGCGGCGTCCGCGTCGCCAGAGCAGCAGCAGCGCGATCGGCCACAGCAGGTAGAACTGCTCCTCGACCCCGAGCGACCACGACCACTGGAAGTGGATGCCGACGCCGGCGTTCCCGACGAGCGCCTGGATCAGGTCCATCGAGTACGTCGCGGCACCGACCGGCCCCAACCAGTACGTCCCTGGCGGCTGGCGGATCAGCAGCAGGTAGCCCACCGTGGCCAGCAGCACCACGGCGAGCGCCGGGCCGAGCCGGATCAGCCGTCGCCAGTAGAACCCGCGGAGGAACAGCGTGCCGCTGCGGTCGTGCTCCTGGATCAGGAGGGTGGTGATCAGGTACCCGCTGATGACGAAGAAGACCGTGACGCCGTGGAAGCCCCTGGTCCGGAAGCCCGCGTGGTCGGCGATGACCGCGCTGACCGCGAGCGCTCGCAGGCCGTCCAGCACCGGGTTGTAGCCGGAGGGGGGGACGGTCGGGGACGTCGAGGATCCACCGGTCACCGCCGCGACGATACGAGAGCGGGGATGGCCGCGCAGCCCCGCTGCGTCAATGGAACCTGACCGTCCTCAGCCGCCTCGGGCTCCTCGGATCGGACGTACGGGTGAAGCTCGGAAAAGGTTCAGCCAATGGTCGGAAGATGCTCGATCGCAGCACGGCTCACCCGCCCGGGCTGCTCGCTACCCACCCACGCCTCCGGCGTGCCAGCAGATCTGGAGTACCCGCATGACCTCCGCTCCCGTCACTCCGACGTCCACGTCGACGACGACCAACGCTTCGGCCAAGCTGAACGGGCTCGCGCTCGCCGGCTTCATCGTGGCGCTCGTCGGGCTCGTCCTCTTCTTCACCACCTGGATCGGCGGCCTCATCGCGCTCGTCGGCGCGATCCTCAGCATCGTGGGCAAGGTGCAGGTGCGGCGTCGCGGCGAGCGCGGCAACGGGCTCGCCATCGCCGGCACGATCATCGGCATCTCCGGCGTCGTGCTCGCGATCATCTACACCTCGGTGATCGTCGCAGCCGTCCTCCCGCAGCTGCAGCAGGCCCACTGAGGGTCAGGTGCGCCGGGGCCCGACGGGCTCCGGCGCACCCGCTCGTCAGCGCCTGCGGGCGGCAGGCGAGTCGCCCGTCAACCCGCGCCGGGCGTCAAGGAACGCGCCGAGCCTGGCGATGCCCTCCGACAGCGCCGCCCGTGACGCGGCGTAGGAGAGCCGGACGTGGGTGTCCCCGGTCGCGACCGCGAAGTCGCGGCCAGGAGTGAGCGCGACGTGCGCCTCCTGCAGCACCTCCTCGCAGAACCGCCACGCGTCCGACCCCGTGCCGCTCACGTCGATGTACACGTAGAAGGCGCCGTCCGGTTCGACGGGCACAGGGAGGCCGATGTCGGCGAGCCCCGCGAGCACGAGCGCACGCCGGGCGGCGAGCTCCACGCGGCGCTCCTCGCAGATCGTGAGCGAGTCGGGCGTGAACGCCGCGAGCGCCGCCTGCTGCGCCGGGGCGGATGCGCAGAGGAAGTAGTTCATCGCGAGCCGCTCCACCACCGGGACCAGCGCCTCCGGCAGCACGGCCCAGCCGAGGCGCCACCCGGTCATCCCGAAGTACTTCGAGAAGCTGCCGATGACGATCGCGTCCGGGTCGTGGGCGAGCACCGTGCGCGCGGGCGTCCCGTCGGCCGCCGGATCCGCCAGATCGAGGTAGATCTCGTCGACGATGCGCCACGCGCCGCGCTCGCGGACGAGGTCGCAGAGCGCCGCGAGCTCCGCCGGGGGGATCGAAGTGCCGGTGGGGTTGGACGGGGACGCCATCATCACCGACGTCGTGCGATCGCTCCACGCGCGCGTCACCGCAGCGGTGTCGAGCTGGTAGCGCGACGCGGCCGACGTGGGCACGAGCACCGGACGGCCGCCGAAGCTGCGCACCAGCTCGCGGTTGCAGGGGTAGGACGGGTCCGCGAGCAGTACGTCGTCGCCCGGGTCGGTCGTCGCTGCGGTCACCAGCAGCAGCGCCGCGGAGGCGCCTGCGGTGATGGCGATCCTCGCCGGGTCCACCTCCACGCCGTGCTTGTCGCGGTAGAAGCGTGCGAGCGTCTCGCGCAGCGCCGGGAGGCCGAGCGCTGCCGTGTAGGGCAGCGGCCGACCGTCCATGGCCTCGCGCATCGCCTCCCGAACCGCCGGCGGGGCGCCGAAGTCGGGTTCCCCGATCGACAGCTTCACGACGTGGTGGCCGGCGGCCTCGAGCTCGGCGGCGCGCTGCCCGAAGGCGAGCGCGTGGAACGGCTCGGTCTCCAGAGCCCGTTGAGCGATGTGCATCGGTCCTCCTCGGTCCGGCGACGGCCCGGCGATCCTGGCACCGATCGCCCCGCCCTGCGTCACGGGCGCCTCCGAATCGGCGTCAGCGCAGCGGCTTCGTCATGGTCGTGGTGACCACGGCGTAGCCGAGCGAGTCGTACAGGTTGCGGGCGCGGGCGTTCGGCCCGAAGACGTTCAGCCCGATCTCGCTCCAGCCCTCCCGGCGGCCGATCGCCTCCGCCGCGAGCATCGCGCCGCGGCCGTGGCCGCGCCCCCGGTGCGCCTCGTCGATCTGGACGTCGTAGACGAATCCGGCGCCCGCCTTCCGCGGGTGCGGCCCGACCCAGAGCACGCCGACCGGCGCCCCGTCCTCATCGAGCACCCGGAGCAGATGCATCCCGGGCGTGTCCTGCTCCTGCGGTAGGAACTCGGCGTGCTGCTGCGCGCTGCGCTCGCGTGCCGCCTCCGGCGAGAGCATGCCCGAGTCGACCATCTCCTGCGCGTAGGAGGCGAGCTCCACCGCCGTCCACCGCTCGTACTCCTCGGCGGTCATGGGCCGGACGGGTGCTGCCTCGCTCATGCGCGCAGCGTAGCCACGACGCCCGGGCGCGCCGTCGAGCCTCATCGCTTCGCAGGACGGTCAGAGCAGGAGGAGACCCGCCGCTCCGGCCACGATCACCACGGCCCACGGCGGCGCCTTCCACATGGTCAGCGCGACGAACGCCGCCACCGCGATCGCGAGCGCCCGCACCGAGGTGATGCCGGAGGTGAAGACCGGCGTGTAGAGGGCCGCGGCGAGCAGGCCCACGACGCCGGCGTTGACGCCCCGCAGGGCGCGCTGCGCCACAGGGGAGTGGCGCAACCCCGCCCAGAACGGGAGCGCGCCGACCACGAGGAGCGCCGCCGGGAGGAAGATCGCGAGGAGCGCGACGATCGCGCCCGGGATCCCGGCCGGCGACCTCGTGGCGACGGTGCCGAGGAACGCGGAGAAGGTGAACAGGGGGCCCGGGACGGCCTGGGCCGCCCCGTAGCCTGCGAGGAAGTCGGTGTGCGTGACGAGGCCGCTGGGGACGAGCTGCGCTTGGAGCAGCGGCAGCACGACGTGGCCGCCCCCGAAGACGAGTGCGCCCGCGCGGAAGAAGATCGCGCCCAGGCGCAGTGTTCCGTCACCCGTGGCCTGCGCGGCGATCGGGAGCGCGATCAGCAGCGCGAGGAACGTCGCCAGGCAGGCGATGGCGAGTGGGCGGGGCACCCGGATCACGAGCGAGCCCTCGTCCTCCGTCGGGGCGGTCGCGGCCGACGGCGCCTCCGGCAGCCACAGCAGTCCGACCAGCCCCGCGGCAACGATCACCGCGACCTGTGCCAGCGCGGTCGGCAGGAGGAGCGCCCCGATCATGGCGCCGACCGCGATCGTCGCCCGCCGCGCGTCCGGCGTCAGGTTCTTCGCCATCCCGAGCACCGCCTGCGCGACCACCGCCACCGCCGCGGCCTTGAGGCCCTGGATCCAGCCGGCCGACCCGAGGTCGCCCAGCGCGACGACCGCGTACCCGAACGCGACGAGCAGCACCGCCGAGGGCAGGGTGAACGCCGCCCAGGCGGCCAGCATCCCGGCGAACCCCGCCCGTTGCAGGCCGATCGCCATCCCGACCTGGCTGGATGCCGGACCGGGGAGGAACTGGCACAGGCCGACCAGATCCGCGTAGGCCCGCTCACCGAGCCACTTCCTCCGCACCACGATGTCCTCGCGGAAGTAGCCGAGGTGGGCGACCGGGCCGCCGAACGAGGTCAGCCCGAGGCGCAGGAACGTCCGGAAGACCTCGAGGGCGGTGCCCGGGTGCCGCCGTGCCCGCGCGGGTGCCGCCGCGCTGATGCCCGCCGCTTCATCCACCGTCGGCGGCCTTCCGGTCGTCGCTCACCGTGTCGACCGACCGCGCCCTCAGGGGACGCGGCTCAGCGCGATCCGCCTGACGGCCTGCCGGAGCTCGATCTCGTGCAGGGCCATCGCGGCGAGATCCTCGAGGGTGCGCACCTCGTCGGGCGTCATCGGATGGGGGCGGGTGTCCGCGAGGGCGAACGCACCGAGGTTGTGTCCCTCCCTGGTGATGAGGGGCACGCCCGCGTAGGAGCGGTACGGCGACTCCGGGTTTCCGGCGACGGCGGTCACGCGCGGGTCCGTGGTGGTGTCCGCGATGATCAGCGTCTCCTGATGCAGGCTGCCCGTCGAGCCCAGGCCGGTCTGGCGTTCGAGCTCCTCGACGTCGAGACCGTGGCGCGACTTCAGCCAGACCCGGTGCTCGTCGACGAGCGCGATGACCGCGACCGGCACGTCGAACACCCGGGCGGCCATCGCGGTGAGCCGGTCGAACTCCTCATCCGGCGGGGTGTCGAGCAGCTGGGAGTCGCGCACCGCCGTCTGCCGGGCGAGTTCGGGATCCGGCGTCTGGGGCGCCGGCCCGCCGAGATGACGGACGATGACGGCACGGAACGCGGCCGCGGCCTCGCCTGCGGTCGGCCGCTCCGCGGGGGAGCGGGCCGTCATGCTCCGGAGGATGTCCGCGACGTCGTCGGCGAGATCGCACGGCATGTCCGGGTCCCGGTCGAGGCGGGCGAACGCCGTCTCGAGCACGTCGCCCGGGTAGGCCGGGCGCGCGGTGGCCGCTTCGAGCAGCACCAGGCCGAGCGAGTAGATGTCGGTCTTCGCGTCGAGGACCCCGCCCTCGACCTGTTCGGGACTGAGGTACGCGGCGGTCCCGACCGTCTCCTCGCTCGGCTTCTCGATCTCGTCGGTGAGCATCGCGATCCCGAAGTCGCCGAGCTGCCCACGATCCGGCCGGTTCTGGGCGGGCGAGAGCAGCACGTTGGCCGGCTTGACGTCGCGATGGATGATGCCGTGGTCGTGCACGTACTGCAGTGCGCCGAGCAGGTCCCACCCGAGGTAGGCGATCTCGAACTCGCTCAACGGTCCGTGGCGGAGGCGCTCCCGCAGGTCAGGGCCGTCGACGAACTCCATGATGAGGAACACCTGCGGCGCGTCGGGGTCGGTGAGGTCGACGCCCGCATCCAGGAGCGAGACGAGGCCGGGGTGGTTCAGGCCTCCGAGCAGGCGGGCCTCGCCCTCCTGGACGCGCAGCTCCTCCTGGCTGATCGCCCGGGTGGCGAACACCTTGATCGCGACCTCGCGCCCGAGCAGCAGATCGCGTGCCCGGTAGACCGTGGAAGCGCCCCCTCGACCGAGCCGCGCGCCGATGCGGTAGCGGCCTTGCAGGACGCCCGGCAGGGCGGGCGACTGGGTGGGCTCGACCATGTGACGGCTCCTTCGCGGCGTCGAGCGGGCAACAGTGCATCCTCCCATCCGTCGCCGTCGAACCGGCATTCCCGTCCGGGGGCTTGCCTCAGCGAGCGGAGCCTGTCAGGAGGAGGACCGGGGCAGCTCCCGGTCGTCGGGGAGGCGCGCCACGAGCGCGCCGACCGCTAGGCCGGCCACCGACACGGCAAGCCAACCGAACTGGAAGGTGAAGTCCGCGCCGGCTCCGATCGGCCCCATGCCACGCGGGGCGTGCCACAGCACGCCCTGCAAGCCGGTCCTGGCGATCTCGTCGAGGATCTGGGCGGCCGAGGTACCGACCGCAGTGATCGCCGCAGCGGTCGCGAAGGCCCGCGACGCGATCCGGGCATCGGGTCTACCACCCCTGAGGCGACCGAACGCGACCGAGAGCGCGATCGCGACGCCCGCGCCGGTGAGGGCCCAGGCGAGCGGACCGAATGCCAGCCCGACGCGCACCGAGGTCGCCGGATCGCTGACCTCGGCGGTGACGCTCGTCGCCGTGACCTGGGCGCTGTCGGCGATGAAGGCCGCGCCTCCGTAGGCGTTCTGCCCGACCGGGTGCAGCGGCAGTGCGGTGCCGATGGTCGTGCTGACGGGGTTCCCCGCGAGCAGCCCCGGCACCGCGCCTGCCGTGATGAGGACGCCGAGGAGCTGGAGCGCAGCAGCGACCAGCGCGAGCAGCCAGGCGAGGCGGACGGACCACTCGAATCCTGATCGGCGACGGCCGGACACGGGCGCTGCGGCGGTCATGAGCGCACGGTAACGGCCCGAGCGGCCGCCGGGTGGGAGCGACCCCGGCGATCACGGGGGAGGAGGTCCGTCGAATGACCTGATCCACACGTCCCCGTCAGGCGGCAGCGGAAGCCGGTCGCGGTCAGGCGGTCGTTGTGCGTGCCAGCTCGGCGACGTGCTCGAGGACCTGCTGCAGCCGCTCCTCGCCCATGAGCGTGATGCCGCCGAAGCGCCTCCGGAACGCGAGCTGCAGGCGGTGTCCGTCGGTGAGGTCGAGGACGGCGATCGCGATCACGGCACGCCCTTGCGGCATCCGGTCCGTGGAGGTCGCGGCGAGACTCGTCCAGGGGACGCTGAGCGTCGGGATGGCTGATCCCGCCTGCCACAGCTCCATGCCGTGTTCGTTCATCGCCCAGACGACCGATCGCGGTGTGGGCGCGGATGGTTGCAGCGCTCGGAGGCTTCGCAGCAGCGTGCGGTTGCTGACGGCACCGGGCAGGACGGTGGAGCGCGGTCGGTGCGCGCGCAGGACCGCGAGCACCTCTCGGTCGGACCGGGCCATCCTGATGATCAGGGGGGTGGCCAGCGCCCCGGTGGCGGCTGCGACGACACCGTAGGTGATGCAGAGTCCGGCCCACGCCGGGATATCTCCGGGTCCCGGGCCGGTCACCACGCCCCAGACGCCGGGCAGCAGTGCGGCGATCCCGGTGATGGTCAGCAGCACGAAGGCGATGTCCGTGTGGACGACTCGGCTCGGAACCAATGCGCCGTCCTGTCGGTCCACTGTCGTCCCCTCTCCGCCTGCAGTCTCGCGCGTGGGCTCGGGATCGGATGCATCGACGGACCGGGGCTCCTTCCCCGTGTCGGGCCGTTCGGTTCCGTTGGTGATGTTCGTCATCGGGTCGGCGATATCGCCCCGACGCATCCGGCTGGCCGTGGTGGCCGCGCCGCGTGCAGGGGACGCGGCGCAGGTCGAGATCCGCTGGTCATCGGAGGTGAGGAGCGGCGTGGTCGACGGTGGTGGTGACCGCGGTGAGGCTCTCGACGGTGCCCGCGGGCATGCCTCGAGCTGCGCGGGTCAGGACCCGTCGGGTACCGATGACGACGCCGTCGTGGGCGTCGATGACGAGGTCGAGGCGCACGCCGAGCGTGGCATCCGTCCGGCCGATCGCGATGCCGGTGCGTCCGTCGAGGTTCGCGCTCCGGTCGGTGATCCGGATCCCCGGCAGGGTCGCGATCGCTCGGAAGACGGCCGCTCGGGTGGCCGCCGGGGCGAATCCCGTGTCGAGGATCTCGGTGAGCGCCTCGAACATCGCGTCGTGGTTGCTCCTGCTGGTGCTGATCCGATGTGCCAGCGCGGTGAGGAGCGCGTCGGTGTCCGTGGGAAGCGCCTTGAGCGACGCCGGGGTCCACGGGGCCGCGGAACCACCCCCGGTGGGTGCGAAGACCCCGTTCCTGCCGCGCTGCACGACGGGGCCGTCGTCGACCTGGTACTCACCGCTCTGCGCCGCCCGCTTCGCGGCTGCGGAGAAGTACGCGAAGGGGACGCCGACGCCCCGCCGCTGCACCCACTCCGCGCTCGGATCCGCGGGCACCCACTCGTCGTCGGTGCCCCGGATCTGCCACGCGAGGACCGGGCCGCCGCTCTGCGACCCCGACACCGACCCGATGTACTCGGTCCGCACGTGGAGGTAGTCGCCGGGAACGAGTCGAGGGTCGTTGACATGGATCGTGTCGATCGCGGCCTGCTCGAGCGTCTCGGTGACCGCGGACGCCGGGCGGGATCCGCCTCCGAACCCGAAGACGGTCCCCGCGATCACCAGCACTGCCAGACCCGCTGCCACGCCGACGAGACCCGCGATCCGGATCTGCCGGCTGCGGCCCTCCCGCGCCCGGACGGTCGCTCCGGGCTCGGCGCCGAAATCGGCGAGCAGCCGCGCCTTCACGGCTTTGAACGACGCCTCGTCCATCGTCGGCTGCGAGTCGTAGATCGTTCGCAGGATCGTCAGGTCACGCATGAGTGGTCCCGTTCGTGTCATCGGTGCGGAGGAGGCGACGCGCGCGGTTGAGCCGTGAACGGACCGTGCCGACCGGGATCCCGAGCGCTGCCGCGATCTGCTCGTAGGTCAGGTCCGCCCACGCGTAGAGCAGGAGCGCGTCGCGATCGCGTTGATGTAGACGCAGGAGGCGCGACCGCATCGCTTCGACCGCCCGGACCGCGTCGAGCGCATCGTCCGTCGCCGGCGTCGGGTCGTGCGCCTCGTCGCTCCCGGCAGCGCCTGCACCGACGAGGTGTCGGGCCTCGATTCGTCGATGCCTGTGCGCCAGCCGGATCGCGATCCCGAACAGCCACGGGCTGCTGTCCTCGAAGGACAGGTCGAACCGGGAGCGCGCCCGGAAGGCGACCAGGAAGGTCTCGGACAGCACGTCCTCGGCGGCGTGCGTCCCGAGCCGAGCGGCGAGGAATCGGTAGAGCCGACGGGCGTGGCGGTCGTACAGCGCCGCGAACCGCGCGGGCTCCGCGAGCGAGTCACGGATGATGGCGCTGTCGGTCGTCACACCAGGTATTGCTCGTTGCGGGTGATTCGGTTCACGACTCGAGCCTGCCGTCCGAACCGCGCCTGAACGCGCCGGCGCTCCGACCGGCCTGCGGCCCGTCATGGAGGCGATTCGACGCCGGACGGCCCGTGGGACCCTGCGAGTCGCGGGACCTGTGCAATGGTTCGTGCGTCCGGCGCCGAGATCGCGCGCGAGCACTGTCCATGGAGATGGAGGCCGTGTGGGCATCGATCCGCAGGACGCTGCCGATCCGTCGAAGCGCTCCGCGCAGCGCGCGGTCCCTGGGCCCGGCCCGTCGGCCGACGAGGTGGGAGCGCACGGGGTATCGACCATCGCCGGCGCGCGCAGCGCGATGTCGCCCGCCCGGACGCCGTCGCGGTTCCTGAGGTGCGTCGTCGTCCTGATGGCCGTCGCCGCAGTCCTCGTCGTCCTCATCACGGTGGCCGTCACCGTGCCCTTCACGAAGGGGAGCAGCGCGTCGGGTGCTCACCTGGCGACCGCACCGCACGCGTCCGCCACGCCTGCTCGGAGGAGCACCGCGCCGGCGAGCGCGTCGATCGCTCACGACGGCGGCAGCCGCGAGTACGCGAAGGGACGCGCAGCCCGGGTCGGGAACGGCGTCTTCCGCTACACGGTCGCCCCGGGGGACACCTTCCTCGGCATCGCTTCGCGGTTCCACGTCTGCGTCGCGGACATCGACAGCGGACGGCCGCGTCCTGACTGGGGCTCACCGTTGACCGCGGGTACGCGGATCAGAGTCGAGCTCGGTACGTGGCCGACGAAGGCAGACGGCACCGTCGACTGCATCTGGGACCACTGACCGGACGTCCACCACGGACGGCGAGACCGACGGTCGACGTCTCGCCGCGCACCGGGGTTCAGGCGAGCGTCAGGAACAGCTTCTCGAGCTCGTCGACCGTCAGCGCGTTCTCGCCCTCCGCCGGCTCGGTGAGGCAGTTCCGCAATGCCGAGGACACGATCGCGAAGCCTGCGCGGTCGAGCGCCTTGGACACGGCGGCGAGCTGCAGCACGACGTCGCGGCACTCGCCGCCCGCTTCGACTGCGGCGACGACGGCCGCGAGCTGTCCCTGCGCGCGACGCAGGCGGGTGACGATCTTCCGATCGATGTCAGCGGCAGGAGGCGTGCCGTCGGCGACCGGAGCGGATGGGTTCATCTCATGGGTCCTTTACCAGGAAGGGGTCGGGGGGGCGGGGGGCGCCGGCCC
>NZ_JBQCGC010000063.1:0-8902 GCF_051956055.1 Amnibacterium sp. | reverse complement strand
GGCGGAGGTCAGCGGGAGAGGTGGCGCTCCGTCGGGCCCACGTAGAGCTGCTGCGGGCGGCCGATCTTCGTCGCCGGATCCGCGTTCGCCTCGCGCCAGTGCGCGATCCAGCCCGGGAGGCGGCCGATCGCGAACAGGACCGTGAACATCCGCGCCGGGAAACCCATCGCCTTGTAGAGCACGCCGGTGTAGAAGTCGACGTTGGGGTAGAGCCTGCGCTCGATGAAGTAGTCGTCCTCGAGCGCGATCTGCTCGAGCTCGCGCGCGAGGTCGAGCAGCGGGTCGACGACGCCGAGCGAGTCGAGCACCTCGTCGGCGCTCTCCTTCACGAGCTTCGCGCGCGGGTCGTAGGACTTGTACACCCGATGGCCGAAGCCCATCAGGCGCACGCCCTCCTCCTTCTTCTTCACGCGCTCCACGAACTTCTCAACGCCCTCCCCCGAGTCGCGGATCTGCGCGAGCATCGTGAGCACGGCCTCGTTCGCGCCGCCGTGCAGCGGGCCGGAGAGCGCGCCGATGCCGGCCGCGACGGACACGAACATGTTCGCCTCCGTCGAGCCGACCATGCGCACGGTGGAGGCGGAGGCGTTCTGCTCGTGGTCCTCGTGCAGGATCAGGAGGCGCTCGAGCGCCTTCGACAGGACCGGGTTCACCTCGTAGGGCTCCGCGTTCGTGCCGAAGTTCAGCCGGAGGAAGTTGTCCACGAACGACAGGGAGTTGTCCGGGTAGAGGAACGCCTGGCCGAGCGTCTTCTTGTGCGCGTACGCCGCGATGACGGGCAGCTTCGCGAGCAACCGGATCGTCGCCGCCTCGACCTGCTCGGGGTCGTGCACCGACAGCGAGTCCTCGTAGTAGGTGGACAGCGCGCTGATGCCGGAGGAGAGCACCGTCATGGGATGCGCGGTGTGCGGCAGCGCGGTGAAGAACCGCCGCATGTCCTCGTGCAGCAGGGTGTGGCGACGGATGCGCGCGTCGAAGTCGGCGAGCTCCGACTCAGTGGGCAACTCGCCGTGGATGAGCAGCCAGGCGACCTCGAGGTAGGTGGAGTGCTGCGCGAGCTCCTCGATGGGGTACCCGCGGTAGCGCAGGATCCCCCGGTCGCCGTCGATGAACGTGATGGCCGACCTGGTCGACGCCGTGTTCACGAACCCGTTGTCCAGGGTCGTGAGGCCGGTGCTCCTGGTCAGGCCCGCGATGTCGAGGCTCGATGCGCCCGCGGTGGCGGGCAGGATCGGCAACTCGGCGGTGCCGCCCGGGAACTTGAGGGTCGCGGTCTCGCGATCGGCGTCGGTCACCGAAACACCCTACTGGGAGGCCGCTGTGCCCCTTCGGCGCTCAGGCCTGGGGCGGCAGCGCGGCGACGACGGGGTGGTCCTTGTGGATCACGCCGACCTTCGCGGCCCCACCCGGCGAGCCGACCTCGTCGAAGAACTCGACGTTGGCCCGGTAGTAGTCGGACCACTGCGACGGGAGGTCGTCCTCGTAGTAGATCGCCTCGACGGGGCACGCCGGTTCGCAGGCGCCGCAGTCGACGCACTCGTCGGGCTGGATGTAGAGCATCCGGTCGCCCTCGTAGATGCAGTCGACCGGACACTCGTCGATGCACGCACGGTCCTTGACGTCCACGCACGGCAGCGCGATCACATAGGTCACTACTCAGTCGTCCTTCTTCGCTTCGGCGGACTCCAGTATCCCACCGGCCTCCCGGACGCCCGGCCGACGCCGGGCCGGCCACGCGACGACCACCGCGCCGAGCACGGGCGTCCCGGCCGTCCACACGATCCCCTCCGCGTTCAGGAGGATCACGGTGGAGCCGCCGCTCGCCCCCGGCAGCGTCAGGACCAGCACCGCGACCACGACGCCGATGCCGGCCGCGAGCGCGAACCAGCGGGTGCCGAATCCGACCCGGAGCGCCGTGAGGACGGCGAGGACCATGGCGAGCGACAGGAGCAGCCCGACGGGGAAGCCCGCGCCCGTCGCGGCCGAGACCCCGACCTGGTGCTTGAAGGTCCCGAGCGTCCCGATGACGAGGCCGGCGAGCGCGCTGAGCAGGACCCCGATCGCGAGGTCCCGACGGCTCGACACGGCTGGCACCTCCCGATCGTCGCCGTCCGGGGCTCGCAATGGGAGTAAGGGCAGGCTAACCTTCCCTCTCGGTGCGCGCCTCCGGGGCCGCCCGTCGATCGGGAAGGACCAGCCGTGCTCGCCACCCTCGTCATCGGCCTGCGGGAGGGACTCGAGGCCGCGCTCATCGTCGGCATCGTCGCCGCCTTCCTCCGGCGCAACGGGCGCGGGCTCGGCGCGATGTGGCTCGGGGTCGGGCTCGCCGTCGCCGCGAGCGCCGCCGTCGGCATCGCCCTGTGGCTGCTCGAGTCCGCGCTGCCGCAGGCGCAGCAGGAGGCGCTCGAGACGGTGATCGGCGCCGTCGCGGTCGTGTTCGTGACGAGCATGCTGCTGTGGATGAACCGGCATGCGCGGTCCATGAAGCGCGAGCTGGAGGCCTCAGCCGGCGAGGCCCTGCACGACGGCGGCGCAACCGCGCTGGCGGTGATGGCCTTCCTGGCCGTGCTGAAGGAGGGCTTCGAGACGAGCGTGTTCCTGCTCGCGACCTTCCGCGCCGCGCAGAGCGCGGGGCTCGCCGCGACGGGAGCGGTGCTCGGCATCCTCGTCTCGGCCGCGATCGGCTACGGCATCTACGCCGGCGGCGTGCGGATCGACCTCGGCCGGTTCTTCCGCATCACGGGGGCCTTCCTCATCCTCGTCGCGGCCGGGCTCGTGCTGACCGCCGTCCACACCGCGCACGAGGCCGGCTGGATCGTCGCCGGGCAGCAGCGCACCGTCGACCTCGGCTGGCTCGCGCCGAGCGGCTCCGTGCAGGGCGCGCTCATCACGGGGATGCTCGGCATCCCCGCCGACCCCCGGCTGATCGAAGTCGTCGCCTGGTTCGCGTACGTGATCCCGGTCGCCCTCTTCGTGTACTGGCCCGCGAAGCACCGGCCGGCCGGGCGCGCGGCGGCACGCCTGCGCTGGGGTGTCGCCCTCGGCCTCGGCGGCCTCGCGCTGGTCCTGGCGCTCGCCGTGCCGACGGCCTCCTCGGCCCCCGCCGGGCCCGTGGCGCTCGCCGGTGGCGGCACGGCGGCCCTCGACGGCAACACCCTCGTCGTCCGGCACGGCGGCAGCACGGAGCGCATCGCGCTGCCGGCCGGGACACCGACGACCCACGCCGGCGTCGACGCGGAGCAGCGGACCGTGCACGGCACGTCCGCGGTCGCCGGGCCGGCCTCCCTCGATCTCGCGGACGTCCGGACGGCCGCCGACGGTCGGCTGCCGGTGGGGCTCGACCCCGTCCAGGATCCCGGCCCCTTCACGGCGGCGTGGTCGGCCAGGACCACCACCACGGCGTGGACCTCGGGCGGCGCGCTCGTCGACGCGTCCCGGACGGCCACGACCATCGTGACCCTGACCGGGGGCGGCCTCGACACGCCCAGGACCGTCACCGTCAGCAGCGCAGGGAGGGCCGGGGCCGACGGCTGGCGCGTGTCCGCGGCGTCCGTCTCGGCGACGTCCTCGGCCATCGCCGACGCCGCCACCGCGGGCCCGGAGCGGTCGCTCTGGGGCGTCCAGCTGCCGCTCGCCGCCCTCGCCGCCGCCGTCCTCGTCGCGGCCACCGCGGTCCGCACCGCGCGCCGCGCCACCGCAGGTCCCTCCTCCGCCCACCGACCCAGGAGCACCCCGTATGCCGTCGAATGACCGCCGTGCCCGACTCGCCGCCGCCGCGGTGCTCGTCCCGACCGTCGTCGCGCTCCTCGCGGCGTGCTCGAGCGCCGGAGCCGCATCCAGCGGCGGCGCGACGGCCGGCTCGACGGCCGCGCCCGTGTCGAAGGGCGTCGCGAAGGTCGCGATCGACCTCGTCTCCGGCACCTCCGGGGACGAGTGCCGGGTCTCGCACACCACCGCGGCCGCCGGGCCCGTCACCTTCACCGTGACGAACCGGAGCGCGACCGGCATCACGGAGGTGGAGCTCGTGCAGGGCCAGCGCATCGTCGGGGAGAAGGAGAACCTCGCGCCCGGCCTCGCGGCCGTCTCCTTCACCAGCACGCTGACCGGAGGCCGGTACGCCGTCGTCTGCCCGGGCGGCACCGCCGAATCGATCCCGTTCACCGTCACCGGCGAGGCCGCCGCGTCGAGCGGCAGCGATGCCGCGGTGCTGCTCGCCGACGGCGCGAAGCGGTACGGCGTGTACGCCGCCTCCACGCTCGCCGACATGGTGACCGCCGTGCAGCGGCTCCAGGCGGCCGTCGACGGCGGCGACGTGGCGGCGGCGAAGCGCCAGTACGCCCTCGCACGGCCGTTCTACGAGAAGGTCGAGTCGGACGTCGCGGGCTTCGTGCTGCCCGGGGCGTCCGCGACGGACAACAGGGGCAACCTCGACTACCTCGTCGACATGCGCGCCTCGAACCTGGACCCGAAGGTCGGGTGGAGCGGCTTCCACGCGATCGAGCGGGACCTGTGGAAGGGCGGCCGGATCACGGCCACGACCAAGCGGTACGCGGCGGACCTCACGTCGAACGTGCGGCAGCTCGTCACCCTCGCGAAGGGCCTCGACTACCGGCCGGAGGACCTCGCGAACGGCGCCGCCGGCCTGCTCGAGGAGGTGCAGACGAACAAGATCAAGGGCGAGGAGGAGCGGTACAGCCACCTCGACCTCGTCGACTTCGCCGCGAACATCGAGGGCGCCGAGCAGGCGTTCGCGAACCTCGAGCCGGGGCTGCGGCAGATCGATCCGGCCCTGACCCAGCAGGTCGCCGACCGCTTCACAGCGGTGCAGGAGGCGTTGCGGGCCTACCAGGACCCGCACCAGCCGGGCGGCTACGAGCGGTACACCGTGGCCGTGCAGGCGAAGGACGCCGCGACGCTCAGCCGGCTCGTGCAGAGCCTGCAGGACCCGCTGTCGAAGATCGCCGAGAAGGTGGCGACGGCCTGAATGCGCGACGACGAGGATCGGGAGGCGGCGTCCCGGGTCTCCCGCCGCGGGCTGCTCACGGGCATCGCGGGCGGGGTCGCGGCGGGGGTCGCCGCCGGTGCGGGAGGCGCGGCGGCGCTCGCCGCCACCGGATCGTCCCCCGACGAGGACGGGTCGGAGGTCGTCGACCTCGCGCGGCGCCATCCGTTCTACGACGAGGCCCACCAGCCCGGGATCGAGACCGAGCAGCAGCGCTACTCGGTCTACATGACGTTCGACCTCACCTCGCCGCTCGCCTCCGACCTGCAGGTGCTGCTCGCCCGCTGGTCAGGCGCGATCGCCCAGATGATGCAGGGGCTGCCGATCGGCAGCGTCGAGCCGAAGGGACCGAGCGCGGTCGCGCTCGACACGGGCGAGGCCTACCAGCTCTCCCCCGCGTCGCTGACCGTGACGCTCGGGCTGGGCCCCGGGGTGTTCGACGAGCGCTTCGGGCTCGCGGCCAAGCGGCCGAAGCACCTCGCGGACCTGCCTGCCATGCCGAGCGATCAGCTGCAGGAGGCGACGAGCGGCGGGGACCTCAGCCTCCAGGCCTGCGCGGACGATCCCCAGGTGGCGTACCACGCGATCCGGGACCTCGCGCGGATCGCCAGGGGCGTCGCGACCACCCGATGGACCGTGCTCGGCTTCGGGCGCGCCTCCGCCGGGAAGGGGCAGGCGACCCCCCGCAACCTGATGGGCTTCAAGGACGGCACCCGGAACATCAAGGAGCAGGCCGACTTCACGCGGTTCGTCTGGGTCGACGACGATCAGCCGTGGACGCGCGGCGGCAGCTATCAGGTCGTCCGGAAGATCCAGATGAACATCGAGACCTGGGACGCGGACCCCGTCGGCGACCAGCAGGCCGTGTTCGGCCGCACCAAGGCGGTCGGGGCGCCGCTGACCGGGAAGCGGGAGTTCGACACCCCGGACTTCGCCAAGCGAGCGGGCGGCAGCACGGTCATCCCGCCGACCTCGCACGTCTCCCTCGCCGCGCACGAGCACAACGGCGGCGTGAAGATCCTCCGTCGCGGCTACAACTACACCGACGGGCTCAACCGGTACGGCCTCCTCGATGCGGGGCTGCTGTTCATCGCGTACCAGAACGACCCGCAGCACTTCATCACGCTGCAGACCCGGCTCGGGAGCTCCGACCGCCTGAACGAGTACATCCAGCACATCGGGTCGGCGATCTTCTTCACGCCGGCCGCGCCGAAGCGCGGCCACTACCTCGGCCAGGACCTCTTCACGTAGCGGGCCCGAGCCCTCGCTACGCGTCGGCGGTCGCGCGCTTCAGGCGGGAGGCGTTGCGGGCGCGGGTCTGCTGGTCGAGGTGCACCTTGCGGATGCGCACCGCCTCCGGGGTGACCTCGACGCACTCGTCGTCCCTGGCGAACTCGAGGCTCTCCTCGAGCGACAGCTCGCGCGAGGGGGTGAGGCGCTCCAGCTCGTCCGCCGTGGAGGAGCGGATGTTGTTGAGCTGCTTCTCCTTCGTGACGTTCACGTCCATGTCGTCCTGGCGGCTGTTCTCGCCGACGACCATGCCCTCGTAGACCTCCTCCGCGGGCTTCACGAAGAAGACGCCGCGCTGCTGGAGGTTCTGGAGGGCGAACGGCGTCACGACGCCCTGTCGGTCCGCGACCATCGACCCGTTCACCCGGGTCGTGATCGCGCCCGCCCAGCGGTCGTAGCCGTCGGAGATCGCGTTGGCGATGCCGGTGCCGCGGGTGATGGTGAGGAACTCGGTGCGGAAGCCGATGAGCCCGCGGGACGGCACCCGGAACTCCATGCGGACCCAGCCGCTGCCGTGGTTCGACATCGTCGTCATCACGCCCTTGCGCGCGGCGAGCAGCTGCGTGATCGCGCCGAGGTGCTCCTCCGGCGCGTCGATCGTCAGGTGCTCGAACGGCTCGTGCGTCTTGCCGTCGATCTCCTTCACGACCACCTGCGGCTTGCCGACCGTCAGCTCGTAGCCCTCGCGCCGCATCTGCTCGACGAGGATCGCGAGCGCGAGCTCGCCGCGGCCCTGGACCTCCCACGCGTCCGGCCGGCCCACGTCGACGACCTTGACGGAGACGTTGCCGACCAGCTCGCGGTCGAGGCGGTCCTTCACGAGGCGCGCCGTGACCTTGTGGCCCTTGCCACCCTTGCCGGCGAGCGGGGACGTGTTGGTGCCGATCAGCATCGAGATGGCGGGGTCGTCGACGTGGATCGCGGGCAGCGGCCGCACGTCCTCCGGGTCCGCGAGCGTGTCGCCGATCGTGATCTCGGCGATGCCCGCGACCGCGACGATGTCGCCGGGGCCCGCCGACTCGGTCGGGAAGCGCTCCAGCGCCTTCGTCGCGAGCAGCTCGGTGATGCGGACGTTCTGCGTCGAGCCGTCGTGCCGCACCCAGGCGACCGTCTGGCCCTTCTTCAGGGTGCCGTTGAAGATGCGGATGAGGGCGAGCCGGCCGAGAAACGGCGTCGCGTCGAGGTTCGTGACGTGCGCCTGCAGGGGGTGCTCGTCGTCGTAGTCGGGAGCCGGGATGTGCTTCAGGATCGCCTCGAAGAGCGGCTCGAGGTCGGGGTTGTCCGGCAGCGAGCCGTTGGACGGCCGGTTCCAGCTCGCCGCGCCGTTCCGGCCGGAGGCGTACACGACGGGGACGTCGAGGATCGCGTCGAGGTCGAGGTCCGGCACGTCGTCGGAGAGGTCGGAGGCGAGGCCGAGCAGCAGGTCCTGCGACTCGTGGACCACCGCGTCGATGCGCGCGTCCGGCCGGTCCGTCTTGTTGACGAGCAGGATCACCGGCAGCTTGGCCTCGAGCGCCTTGCGGAGCACGAAGCGGGTCTGCGGCAGCGGGCCCTCGGACGCGTCCACGAGCAGCACGACGCCGTCGACCATCGACAGACCGCGCTCCACCTCGCCGCCGAAGTCGGCGTGCCCGGGGGTGTCGATGACGTTGATGGTGACGGGCGTCTCGGAGTGGGCACCGCGGTACGTGATCGCGGTGTTCTTCGCGAGGATCGTGATCCCCTTCTCGCGCTCCAGCTCGTTGCTGTCCATCGCGCGGTCGTCGACGTGCGCGTGCTCGCCGAACGAGTGCGTCTGCTTCAGCATCGCGTCGACGAGGGTGGTCTTGCCGTGGTCGACGTGCGCGACGATGGCGACGTTGCGCAGGTCGGAGCGGGTGGCGTGCGCCATGATGGGGGCCCTTCGGTCGTGGTCCGGCAGCGGCCGGAGGCGCGGCGCCACCGTCGGATCCGGGGCGCGCTCACGCAGGTCGGCGCCGTCCTGGCGCGACTGGAACCACAACAGCGTACCCGCCGGTGGTGTTCCGGGGCCGACGGGTACCGTTCCGGCATGGCCGCAGCGCTCCGCCTCCGCCCCTACACCGCCGAGGACGCGGCGCTCGCGGACGCGCACGCACCGGAGGTGGGCGCGATCGACTTCTTCGGGTGGTCCGCGTCGGACGCGCGGTCTCGCCGCTTCGCCTCCGACGGCATGCTCGGGCCCGACCACGGCAACCTCGTCGTCGACGTGGCGGGGATCGGGATGGTCGGCGACGTCGGCTGGTCCCCCGTCCACCACGGACCGCCGCCGCACGGGCAGGCGCTGAACATCGGCATCGCGCTGTTCGCGGAGCACCGCGGCAACGGCTACGGGACGGCCGCGCAGCGCCTGCTCGCGGAGCACCTGTTCGCGTTCACCCGCTGGGAACGGCTGGAGGCGTGCACCGACGTGACGAACGTGGCGGAGCAGCGCGCGCTGGCCGGCGCGGGGTTCACCCGCGAGGGCGTGCTGCGCCACGCGCAGTGGCGCGCGGGCGCCTTCCACGACGCCGTGCTGTTCAGCCGCCTCCGCTGCGACTGACCCTTCGTCGTTCAGGAGATCCTGGCGCTCGGCGCGCAGATCTCCTGAAC
>NZ_JBQCGC010000062.1:0-2628 GCF_051956055.1 Amnibacterium sp. | reverse complement strand
GCGGGCGGTCCGTACCTGGCCCAGTCGTTGATCCGGTCGAACAGCGTCGGTCTGGTCGTCGTCTCCTGGGCGGGGACGACGGCCTGCGACACGGAGGAAGGATACGGGCGGGTCCCGCCGCGGCGGCCGTCGCCGCGTCCGGCACCGGCAGACTCTTGGGATGCTCGTGCTCGCCGCCACTCCCATCGGCAACCTCGGCGACGCGACCCGGCGCCTCGAGGCCGTGCTCGCCGCCGCGTCGGTCATCGCCGCCGAGGACACCAGGGTCGCGCAGCGCCTCCTGGCCGCGCTGCGGATCGAGACGCACGCCCGCCTCGTCACCGTGAACGAGCACACCGAGCGGGCGCGGATCGGGGAGCTGCTCGATGCGGCGCGGGAGGCGGACGTGGTGCTGGTGTCGGACGCCGGCATGCCGACCGTCTCCGACCCGGGCTTCGCGCTCGTGCGCGCGGCGGTGGACGCGGGCGTGCCGGTGACCGCGGTGCCTGGCGCCTCCGCGGTGCTCACCGCGCTCGCGCTGTCCGGGCTGCCCACCGACCGCTTCGTGTTCGAGGGGTTCGCGCCGCGGAAGCCCGGGGAGCGGCGCCGGTTCCTGCAGACGCTCGTCGCCGAGCCGCGCACGACCGTGCTGTTCGAGTCGCCGAACCGCACGGCGGCGCTGCTCGCCGCGATGCTCGAGGTGTTCGGCCCCGACCGCCAGGTCGTCGTCGCGCGGGAGCTCACGAAGCTGCACGAGGAGGTGGTCCGCGGCACGGTCGCCGAGGTGGCCGCCTGGGCCGAGGAGGGGGTGCGGGGCGAGGTCGTCGTCGTGCTCGCCGGGGCCGAGCCGCCGCCCGCGTCCGAGGAGGACGCGGTCGCCGAGGTCCTCGCGCTCGTCGCGGGCGGGGCCCGGCTGAAGGACGCGAGCGCCGAGGTGGCCGAGCGCACGGGCCTGTCCCGCAAGGGGCTGTACGACGCCGCGCTCGCCGCCCGCTGAGACCGGGCCGGGAATCGGCTCGCCTCCGGAATCCCTGCGGCGTCACCGCGTTCCGGTCGGCATGCGAGCAGTGCGTTTCGATCGGTACGGGGACGAGTCGGTGCTGGAGGTGCGCGAGGTGCCGGATCCGGAGCCCCGGGAGGGCGAGGTCGTGGTCCGCGTGGTGACCGCCGGCACGAACCCGGGCGAGATCGGGATCCGCTCCGGCGCGATGGCCGAGCAGTTCCCGGTCACGTTCCCGGAGGGGCAGGGCAGCGACCTCGCGGGCGAGATCGTCGCGATCGGCGCCGGGGTCGCGCACCTCGGTATCGGGCAGCGGGTGATCGGGCTGTCGGACCGCCGCAACGCGCAGGCGGAGCTCGCGGTGCTGCCGGCGGACCGGGTGGTGCCGAAGCCGGAGGCGCTCGGCTGGGACGTCGCCGCGACGCTCTACGTGGCCGGCACCACGGCCCTGGCCGCGCTGCGGGCCGTGCCGGTCGGGCCGGCCGACACCGCCGTGATCGCGGGGGCCGCCGGCGGTGTGGGGGTGTACCTGACCCAGCTCGCCGTGGGCACGGGTGCCCGCGTGATCGCGATCGCGGGGGAGGCGAACCACGCATGGCTGCGCGAGCACGGCGCGGAACCGGTCGCGTACGGCGACGGCCTCGAGGAGCGCCTCCGCGCGGCCGCTCCCGAGGGCTTCACCGCGTTCTACGACCTCCACGGTGACGGGTACACGGACCTCGCGATCCGGCTCGGGGTGAGCCCGGACCGGGTCGAGACGATCATCGACTTCGGCGCCGTGCAGCGCCTCGGGGTCAGGGCGATGGGCATGGCCTCGCTCGACGATCCGGCGGAGGGCGTCCGCACGCTCGCGGCGATCGCCGCGGGCGGCGGCTTCGAGGTGCCGATCAAGGGCCGGTTCCCGCTCGCGCGGGTGCAGGACGCCTACCGCGAGGTCGCGCGCCGTAGCGGCCTCGGCAAGGTCGTGCTCGAGGTCGGCGCCCCCTGACCCCTTCGCGGGGCGAGGGCGCGTCGTCATGCGCCGTCACGAGCCCCGTAAAATCCTTCGGTGCCTGAGGACCGGTCGTTCTACATCACCACGCCGATCTTCTACCCCTCCGACGTGCCCCACATCGGTCACGGCTACACCGAGGTCGCGGCGGACGTGCTGTCCCGCTGGCACCGGCAGGCCGGCGACGACACGTGGTTCCTGACCGGCACGGACGAGCACGGGCAGAAGATGCTCCGCACCGCGACCGCCAACGACATGGGCGCGCGCGAGTGGGCGGACAAGCTGGTGCGCGAGTCGTGGATCCCGCTGCTCGAGACGCTCGACATCGCGAACGACGACTTCATCCGCACCACGCAGCCCCGGCACGAGCAGGGGGTCGCCGCCTTCATCCAGCGCCTCTACGACACCGGCTTCATCGAGGCCGGCGACTACGAGGGCTTCTACTGCGTCGGCTGCGAGGAGTACAAGCAGACCGCGGATCTCGTGACCGGCACCGGGAAGTACGACGGCGAGCTGGTCTGCGCGATCCACTCGATCCCCGTCGAGCTGCTGAAGGAGCGCAACTACTTCTTCCGCATGAGCCGCTTCCAGGAGCGGCTGCTCGCGCTGTACGAGGAGCGCCCGGACTTCGTGCAGCCGGACAGCGCCCGCAACGAGG
>NZ_JBQCGC010000061.1:0-40832 GCF_051956055.1 Amnibacterium sp. | reverse complement strand
TTCGTCCGGTTCATCGGCGGCGGCCTCGCCCCGTTCGTCGCGGGTCTGATCGTCGAGGCCTGGGACCCGAAGGCCCACCTGCCGTTCTTCATCGCGGCCGTGACGGTAGCCGTGGCGGCGGTCGTGCTGAGCACCGTGCGGCGCTCCTTGGCGGCGGCGGACCGCGGCGAGATCGCGCAGCCGGAGCCGACGACCCTCGATCGCGTCGAGGGCCGCGACCCGGTGGTCGGAGGTCTCGCGGTCGGCGACGCCGACTGACCCCGTTCCCGGGCGACTTCCGACAACCCGGGCGGGCAATCCCGCCCGCCCTGTCGGATCCCGCCCGGATCCGCGGCTGCGCCCGTCGGACGCGGGCTGATCGACGGAGGCGGGAGACCGCCGGCGCTGCATACCCATTTGCAGGTCGGCGGCCCCCCTCGTCTCACCAGCGACGGCCCGAACGGTCGGACGATGAGACTTCGGAGCCGGACGGAGGGGCAGCTCCGCCCGGAGTCGTGCGCGCTGCGCATGCCACCGACCGGGTTTCGGGCGAGGTCGGCGCGCCAACAGTAGGGCGCCCTGGAAAGCACTGCAATGCGACGTCCCCCGATTGCACCGCACGCCGTACCCCGGTCGCGTCGCCGTTCCATCGAGCGGTTGTGCGGCTATGCTGCTGGCGCCGGGAGACGTCGCATAGTCCGGTCGAGTGCACCACCCTGCTAAGGTGGAGAGCCCTATTAGGGCTCCGTGGGTTCAAATCCCACCGTCTCCGCTCCTGTCGTAGCCCCGCGATCCGCGCGATCCGGGGCTACCGCTCTCTTCAGGGCATCCCACAGCAGCCGCTGCACCATCGGCGGCCCCTGTCAGACGGAGCCCCGACGTCGCCAGGGGGCAGCCACCCCGGCGCTGGATCCGAGCCGTGTCGGAGCGGTACGGTCATCGAGGTGATGGAGCTCGCCGCAGCCGACAGAGGCTGAAACCGTCGACATCCGACTGATAGCCCCTCCCGCGCGACGGCAGCGGAAGGGGATCGGCATGCCCACGACCAGTCTCGGACGGCTCGCCGGACGGCCTCCTGTCCTCGCGCCGGGAACGAACGGCCGGGGTGCGACCCATGGCTGATCTGGACCCCGCAGTGGTCGTCGGGATCGCCGAGCACCAGGCCGACGCCGTCCTGCTCGTCGCCGCAGCGATCGCGAAGCAGTTCGACGCACGCCTGCTCTGTGTCACGGTCGATCCGGAGCACTTCGCCGAGCGGGACGTGACCGGGCGCACGAACCGATGGCCGATCGATCCCGACGCCGTCGATGACCCGGAGGCCGTCGAAGCGGCCGAGCGGGCCCTCGACGCGCACCTGGACTCCGTACTCCGACCGATGCGGGTGGAATGGGAGCTGCGCCTCGTGTTCGGGGACCCCGCCGACGGACTCAGCCGCGTCGCAGCGGAGGTGTCGGCGCTCATGATCGTCATCGGAACGAGCCCCCGGTCGGTCCTGCGCTCGACCCGTGAGCTCTTCACCGGCTCGATCGCGGCCCACCTCGCGCACCGGCAGCCTCGACCCGTCCTCGTGGTTCCGATGAACCCCGTGCTCGACGGCGGCCTCCCGTGGAGCGGGAGCGCGTGAAGCACTCCTGCTCGCTGCCATCGAGGCGACCCCGGTAGCCGAAGCTGCGCCACCCGTCCGCTCGCCGCCCGTTCCGCGCGACCCGCATCCGACCGATCAGGAGCCATGTGCAGCACGAGCGCGACGCCCTCCCGATGGACAGCGACCTCGAGGTGGTGGAGACCGAGCATCGGCCGCGGCCCGTGCACCTGCGCCCCGCGGCGATGGCGGTGGTCGCCGCGGGCGGTGCGGCCGGAACCGCCGCACGGGTGCTCTGCTCGCTCGCCGTGCCGGACGTCGCTGGGATCCCGGTCTCCGTCCTCGGCATCAACGTGGTGGGTGCGCTGCTGCTCGGGCTCCTCCTCGAGGCCCTCGCCCGGAGCGGTCCCGACCGGGGCCTGCGGCAACGGCTCCGGCTTCTGCTCGGCACCGGCTTCTGCGGCGGATTCACCACCTACAGCTCACTCGCCGCGACGTCCGCCGTGTTCATCTCCTCCGGGCTGCCCTGGGACGCCGCCGTCTACGGCGTCCTGACGGTCGGGCTCGGCTTCCTCGGCTCGCTCGCCGGCATCGGACTCGGCAGCCTCCGCGGCCGACGGGCGGCCCGGTGAACCCCCTGCTCCTCGTCGGGATCAGCCTCGCGGGCGGCGTCGGTGCGACGACCCGCCTCGTCGTCGACGGACTGGTCCGGGCTCGCATGGGTACCCGGTTCCCGTGGGGCACCTCCTTCATCAACCTGACCGGCGCGTCCCTGCTGGGTGCCGCGACCGGCCTGGCCGCCACCGCACTGCTCAGCCCCGCGTGGGATCTGGTGCTCGGCACCGGCCTGCTCGGCGGGTACACGACGTTCAGCACGGCCAGCTTCGAGACGGTCCGGCTCGTGCAGGAGCGTCGATGGGCTGCGGCGTTCGGCAACGGGATCGGTGTCTGGCTGCTCGCGGACGCCGTCGCCCTGGCCGGATACGTGCTCGGATCCCACCTGTGATCGGAGGCCTGGGCGACGGCCGGGCACGCGGCGGCGACGGCCACGGTTCGCCCACGTCCCGATGGATCAGAAGCCGGGACGGCCCGGATCCGTGCCCCCAGTTCGCCCGCACATGAGGAACCTCCGGGCACGTCCCGCCCGGCGCGGACGAGGGAGGAAGCCGCCCGGCCCGGCCTCCGACGCGCCCCTGAGGAGCCTCAGCGAGGGTTCGAATCCCTCCGTCTCCGCTCCTGCCGGAGCGCTGCCGTCCCGCGTGATCACCGCGCCGTCGCTTCACCGGATGGGCGGTCAGGCCGACCGACCCACGCGGGCCGGCGTGCGGGCTCGACAGCTCGACGAACCGGAGTCGCGACGTTCCCGCTGCTGCTCGAGCGGAGTCCCGGAGGGGTGGCGCGACCCGCGCGCCACCAGGACTGGGGCGCGTGCCGCGGCGCAGGCGTCCATACGGTCAGCCCGTGCACCTTCAGCAGCAGGCCGGAATCGCGCGGGCCGGCGGCCGAGCCGGACGTGTCATCGTGGGCGTCGTCGCGCTCATCTCAGGTCCGACGACCCGGAGGGCGACGACCGCCAGCTCCGTGGCGAGCGGGACACGCATCGGCTCCCGCCGCGTCGCGGCACTCGTGCTCGCCGTCGGCATCGCGATCGCGGGGGTCGGGGTCAGCGCGTTCGACGTGCAGCCCGCGCAGGCCGCTCCGTCGTCCCCGGCGCTGACCGGGTTCGACCCGGCGAACATCATCGACGACGCCGTCATGTTCAACGGGGGCGCGATGACCGCCGACCAGATCCAGACGTTCCTGAACACCCAGCAGCCCTCATGCGCTCCCGGCGCCACCTGCCTGAAGTCCGTCACCGTCGACATGCCGGCGGTGCCCGCGAACCCGATGTGCGCTGCGATGCCCGGTCAGGCGAACGCGACCGCCGCCCAGGTCATCGCCGCCGTCGCGGTGGCGTGCGCCGTGAACCCGGAGGTGATCCTGGTGACGCTGCAGAAGGAGCAGACCCTGATCACCGGCCGCACCCCGTCCGCCGGTGAGACGGTGTCGCTGATCTACCGCAAGGCCACAGGACTCGGCTGCCCGGACACCGCCGCGTGCGACCCCACCAAGTACGGGCTCTTCAACCAGCTGTACGGCCTCGCGTACTGGCTCGTCCGCTACACGACGCCTCCGGGCACGACGGGACCGGGCTGGACGCAGTTCAACTGGTTCCCGGTCGGGAAGCCCAGCGCCGTGCTCTACAACCCCGACCCCACCTGCGGAACCGAAGCGGTCACGATCCAGAACAAGGCCACCGCCGCGCTGTACTACTACACGCCGTACGTGCCGAACACCGCTGCGCTGTCGGCCGGGTGGGGTCTGGGGGACTCCTGCTCCGCGTACGGCAACCGCAACTTCTACCTCTACTTCACCAGCTGGTTCGGTTCCACACACAGCGTCGCCACCGGGCCGGCCGTCACCGGGGCGATCGCCGCCGCCTGGTCGCAGTCCGGGGGTCAGCAGGGACCGCTCGGGAACCCCACCGGCGCCGCCGCCTCCGCCACCGGCCAGGGCGTCACCGGGCAGACGCAGGCCTTCCAGAACGGCACCATCTACGCCAGCTCCGCGGGAGCGTGGCCGGTGACGGGGCCCCTGCTCGCCGCCTACGCGCACCTGGGGGGCCAGGCCGGCGCGCTCGGCTGGCCGACCACGAACGCCTACACGGATCAGAACGGCTCCGTGCAGCGGTTCCAGCAGGGCGCGCTGTACGTCGACTCCTCGGGGTCCTTCACCCTCGACGGCGCGCTGCTGAGCGCCTACCTGAACGCCGGGGGCCCGACCGGTCGGCTCGGTTGGCCCACCGGCGCTCCGAGCACCTCGCAGGGACGCATCACCGGGCGCTTCGCGCACGGCACGCTCACCGCCGTCTCGCTCCCGGGGTTCGGTGCGTGGCCCGCCACCGGCTCGGTCCCCTCCGCACTGGCTCAGGGGCAGACGCTGTCGCCCGGCAAGGGGCTGCTGTCGCCCGACGGGCGTTTCCTGCTGACCCAGCAGCCCGACGGGAACCTCGTCCTCTACGACAACACGGGCCGCGCGCTGTGGGCCAGCCATCGCTCCGCCCGCGGCTCCCAGACCGTGATGCAGCCCGACGGCAACCTCGTGCAGTACACCTCCGCGCACCGCGCGGTGTGGGCCACCGGCACGAACCGCAGCGGAGCAGCCTCCGCCGTCATGCAGTCCGACGGCAACTTCGTGCTCTACACCCGCGCGCGGAGAGCCGTGTGGGCCACGGGCACCCGCGGTCTCGCCGCCAGGTTCACCCCCATGACCGTCCGTGCGGTGTCGGTCCCGGGCTTCGCCTCCTGGCCGGCGATCGGTTCGCGAACCGGGACGCTGACCGAACCGAACACGTTGTCCAGCGGCCAGGGCCTGCTCTCGCCCGACGGCCGGTTCCTGCTGACCCAGCAGGCCGACGGCAACCTCGTGCTCTACACCAGCGCCGGCAGGGCGCTCTGGTCCAGCCATCGGTTCGGGCAGGGCTACCGCACCGTGATGCAGGCCGACGGCAACCTCGTGCAGTACACCCCCGCGCACCGCGCGGTGTGGGCCACCGGCACCAACCGGACCGGCGCCGCCTCCGCCGTCATGCAGTCCGACGGCAACTTCGTCCTCTACACCGGCGCGGGCAAGGCGGTCTGGGACACCAACACCCGCGGCTGAGGACCCCCGGAACGGCGCCGCGGCCTGCTCGGAGCTCGCTGCGGTTCTCCGCACGCCCCGAACGAAGGATCATCGAGTCGTGACCCCGCACGACGCCCTCGCCGAGATCGCCTTCCGGCTCGAGCGGGACCGGGCCGAGCCGTTCCGGATCCAGGCCTTCCGCCGTGCCGCGGCGGCGATCGAAGGACTCACCGAGGACGACCTCCGCTCGCGTGCCGCGGACGGCCGTCTCGGGCGGACGAAGGGCATCGGGGGCCGCAGCCTCGAGGTCATCACCCAGGCGCTCGGCGGCGCGGTGCCCGACTACCTGCAGCGCCTCCGGGCGGAGGCCGACGCCGACTCGACACCGGAGGGTCGCACCCTGCTGGCCGCGCTGCGGGGCGACCTTCACACGCACAGCGAGTGGTCGGACGGGACCACGCCCATCGAGGCGATGGCGGACGCTGCGCGGCTGCTCGGCAGGGAGTACATCGCCGTCACCGACCACTCCCCGAACCTCACGGTGGCCAACGGTCTGAGCGCCGATCGGCTCACGCAGCAGCTCGACCTGCTCGACCGGATGCGCGACGGAGCGGTCCGCCTGCTTCCGGGCATCGAGGTCGACGTGCTCGAGGACGGGACCCTCGACCAGGAGCCCGCGATGCTCGACCGCCTGGACGTGGTGGTGGCGAGCCTGCATTCACGGCTGCGTGCGGACCGCTCCGAGATCACGGCACGGCTCCTCGGTGCGATCGCGGACCCGCACACGAACGTGCTCGGCCACATCACCGGCCGGCTCGTCGAGGGGCGGCGCGGCACGCGTCCCCAGTCCGCGCTCGACTCCGCCCGGGTGTTCGCCGCGGCGGCGGAGGCGCGCGTCGCGATCGAGATCAACTCGCGTCCAGAGCGGCAGGATCCGCCGGACGACCTGATCGCGGAGGCGCTCGAGGCCGGCTGCCTGTTCAGCATCGACACCGACGCCCACGCGCCCGGCCACCTCGACTTCCTGGGCCTCGGGGCCGAGCGCGCAGCGGCGGCCGGGATCCCGCCCGAGCGCATCGTCACGACCTGGCCCGTGGAGGACCTGCTCGCCTGGACGCACCGCCGCCACTGACCGGTGCGGAGGAGCGGGCTCCCACGTGCTGGTAGCATCGTGCGGTCGCTTCGGCGGCATGCGCCCGTAGCTCAACGGATAGAGCATCTGACTACGGATCAGAAGGTTGGGGGTTCGAGTCCCTCCGGGCGCGCAGCACGACGAAGAGGGCCGCCCGTCAGGGCGGCCCACTTCGTCGTTCTGCGGGGTTGGAGGATCGAGAAGCCACTCGAGGGGTGGGCCCCGACGCGCGCCGGGGTCCCGCGGCGACGCGAAGCGGCGGCGTGGGGCGCGCGGTGGGATCGAGTCCCTCCGGGTGCGCAAGAGCAATGAGCAAAGGAGCCCGGCTCGGCCGTGCCTGTTCCCGTCACGACACATGGCGCCGCGGCGCGCCACGCAGATGGGCAAGGGCGTGACTGAAGGACGTGACCACTGCTCGGTCGGCGCGTACCGGATGAAGGGCCGCGGCGATTGGCGTGGCGTCATCGACCACGGCTACTCCTCAGATGCCCCGTGGGCGCAGCGCTACGCACAAGCGAAGATCCGCAAATAGTGCGTGCGCAAGCTACGCCAGCTGGCGCGCGCGAGGTCGCCGAAGGTGGCGTGCCCGATCGCCCGATCGCGTCGCGGACCTCACCACCTGTGGCCTGGAAAACACCGCCGTGCGCCTGAAGCCGAGCCCGGCAGCGGACACCGTTGCTACATCGAGGCCGACATCGTCCCGGCGCTCGAAGAGCATCAAGCCAGACCGGCGCCCCTCGGACGTCCGGCCCTGCACGGCGCGATCTTCGCGAGGAACGTGCGCCCGCCCCCCTTCAGGCGCGCGACGCACGCTCTCGGCCACGCTCCCCTACTGATATTCCGGAACCTCGCCGAACAACTGGACGCCCGGAGGCAGACCACCGTCGAACATGACCTCCTCACTCGCGCGGGAGCTCAATCGCTCGTGAAGGTGGGAAGCCGTGGTGGATCCTGACCCTGCCGCCCCGGGCCCGGACATTTGCTTCGGGCGCTCCGCGCCCGCGCCCTTCCATCCTGGCTCTTCAGTCGGAACGAAACCCAGGTCGAATCACCAGGACCGACCAGCGCCCGTCACACGCACGCAACCACTGACAGCTCATACTCCGCCCAAGGGGCCAGTGCGACGCCGGTGTCGACTGCCGCCAGGGGCCGGATGCGACTCCATCACACGCGGACGCGCATTCTGCGCCCTTGCATGAGCCGAGCCAGCCTAGAAGCCGACACGCCGCTCAAGTACGCAGCCGGCAACTACTGCACTTGCGGTGGCCATCAAATCTCGGGTTGAATCCGGCCATCGTCACCGGTCGAACTCGGCACTGGAGCCTTGGACGCCTGACGATAACCCCCTCCCCTCCCCCCTTCGCGTGCGCTTCGTAAACGACGCGTAGTTAGGAATACTCATGTCTATACGAATTGGAGCGCGGGTGGCCGCGCTTGTGACCTCCGTCGGCCTGCTCGGCGGAGCCGCCTGGATCGCCTCAGGCACCACGGGCGCTTACTTCAGCGAAACACGAACCGGCTCCGTAACAGGCACGATCGGATCGATTCATGTAACAACGTCCGGAGGAATCGGCAACGACAATGCGGACGTGGCCTTCACGGATCTTCTCCCCGGGCAGCCGCAGACCGTGACGCTGAAGTATTCGAATTCCGGCAGCAGCCCCGAAGACGTGTACGTCGTGTTCAACAACCCTACGGCACTGAGTGCACTGAACAATCTGGGAACATACGGCGAGGTCCACCTCGCCGCGAACGGCAATGCTCTTTTTGATTCCGCAAACCTCAATGACCGCGCAAGCACCTGCGGCGCCTTCGCTCCGACTGGCTGCTGGCCATTGAAGAGCCAGTATCTCGTGGCGCGCAACGTCCCCGCCGGCGCTGGCGGAAACGTCAAGTTCACCTTCCAGTACGCAAGCAAACTGAAGTCCCAGCCTGCTGCAGGTACGACAGCGGCCTGGAATCAGTACCCCGTCTCCGGCCAGACCACGACGAATGCTGCAGATGGAACGGGCAGCGGACTTCCTCTTCAGGTGGTCGCGACGCAGCCTGGCGTGACCCCAGGGTCCTGAGGTGGTGCTGGGGCGCGGTCGTCCAGGACTGCGCCCCAGCATTCAATTGGAGGTGGCCAATGACGCACAGGCGCAAGCGGTCGACAGTATGGCCCCTAGCAGCCCTGGCGCTCTGCGTGGCGGCAATAGGGTTGTTCATGACGAACGGCCCGTACCGTCTTTACATCGTGCACACCGGTTCGATGGAGCCGACCATCCCCACCCGGAGCGCGGTAGTCGTACAACTTCATAGATTCCACGTTGGCGAGCCGGTTGCGTTCATGGAACAGGGGAGCGTCATCACCCATCGCCTCCTGAGCATTAGCAGTGCCGGCACCATCACAACTAAGGGCGATGCCAATACGACAGCGGACCCGTGGCACCCGCCAGTGTCCGCCGTACTGGGCGGAGTGATCGCTGCGCCGCCCAACCTGGGCTACTGGCTGTTCTACTTCAAGACTCCAATGGGTCTGATTTCCGTTCTCCTCGCTGGGCTCGTGTGCTGGCAATTGTGGGCCATCCTCGGGCCCCGGCCACACATGCAGATTTCGACCACACCGCCGCGTATTCATTCATCGCCGGATCAGCTTCAGCCAGTCGAAGAAAACGGACTCTTCTGAAGAGAACTCGTGTTCGCGGTTCGCGCCAGTTGGAGGCCTTGGACGGGCGCGGCACCCCCTCTCGGTGCAATATCTGCCCGTCGACAGTTGCGCCGTCAGTCGCACGGAAGCATGCACGGCGGTTCTGACTACGGATGAGAAGAATGAGGTCCGAGTCCCTCAGGACGCGCACCACGAGAAGCGTCGCCGACCCAGCCGGTCAGCCGGCCGAGACCTCGTCCGCGAGCGCCGCGAGCAGTGACGCCATGGCGTCGAGCGCCGGGCTGTCCCCGGGGAGGTCGAACCGCTCGGCGAGCGCGTGCGGGTCCTCGAAGGCGATGTGCGTCCTCCCCTGCGCACTCCAGACGAGGATCCGGAGCGGCAGTTCGATCCCGACCCGGGGGTCGGCCTGCATCAGCCCGGTCCCGACGGCGGGGTTGCCGAAGATCAGGACGGTCTCCGGTTCGAGGTCGAGTCCCACCGATGCGGCGCCGGCCGCGTGGTCGATCACCGCGAAGAGCTCGATGCCGCGCCGGGAGAGCGCGTCCCTGAGCGCCTGCACCGTGTCCGGCACCGACCGAGGCGCGCGCCGCGTCGTCAGTCCGAGGTCCATGGACGCACACTCTCCTCCACGACCGCGGCGTCCGCACCCGCGCGGTCGCCGCGACGCCACTTCTGCCCTCCTGAGCGACACGTGCCCTGCGGCGCCGGAGGGCACCTGTCGCTGAGCGGGTCATGAGCGCGCCCCACGAGCCCAGCGCGGAGCGCGTCCGCCCCGACCTCATCGCGCGTCGCCTCAGGCGTCGTCGTCGCTGCCCTGGGCGGCCCTTCGCGCGCCGGGGTCGCCGGCCCAGCCTCGCAGGATCATCGAGGCGCCCACGGCGAGCAGCATGCCCACCGCGGGGCCCAGGAGGTAGATCCAGATGGTCCCGAGATCGCCCCCGATCAGCGCAGGACCGAAGCTCCGCGCGGGATTCATCGACGCCCCGCTGACCGGGCCCGCCCAGAGGCCCGCGAGCGAGATGTACGCCCCCGCCGCGATCGACGCCAGCGGGCCGATGTTCTGCGCCCCGGATGCGGCGCCGAGCACGACGCTGACGAGCCCGGCGGTGAGCAGCACCTCCGTCAGCAGCGCCTGCACGTCGGTGAACCCCGGCCCGGGTCGAGTGGCGCCGAGGCCGCCGTGCATGCCGAACAGCGCGGCGATCGTGAGCGTCGCGAGCACGGAGCCGATCGTCTGGACGAGCACGTACCCCGGCACCCGTCGCCACGGGAAGTCGCGGCGGAGCGCGAACGCGACGGTGATCGCGGGATTCAGGTGCGCTCCGGAGACCGTCCCCATGAACAGGATGATCGCGGTGACCATGAGCGCCGGCGCGACGACCTTGCCGCCCGGCCCCACCTGGCCGCCCGACGCCTGGTCCACGACGCCGGCGCCGACCGCGACCAGCACGAGGAGGTAGGTGCCCAACAGCTCGGCGAACAGGCGCCGCAGCTCGTGGTTCGGATTCCGGAAGTCCCGGACCTCCGCCCGCTGCCGGTTGGACAGGGTCGGGTGCTCCACGTCCACCGCGCTCATCGCTCACCCCTTCCGCTGATGCTCAGCATGCTCCGATCCGGGGCCGCGGACGGAGCGCCGAGCACGCCTCGGAGGGCACCCCTGCCCTCGTGAGCGACACGTGCCCTCCGGCGCCGGAGGGCACGTGTCGCGCAGCGGGTCAGGAGCGCGCGGAGGGCGACGGGCGATCCCCGTCGCGGCCGGGCGTCAGGCGAAGTCGGCGAGCCAGAGGTCGGGGCCGAACACCTCGTACTGGATGTCCCGCGCCGGCACACCCCGCTCGATGAGGGCGGAGCGGACGGACTGCATGAAGGGCAGCGGACCGCACAGGTAGTACTGGGCGTCGGCGGGGAGGTCCCGCTCGCGGAGGTCCATGAAGCCCTGCTGCGCGTCCAGACCCTCGGCCCCGTCGGTGTCGAGCAGCCAGGTCGCCGCCGTCGCGTTCGGGAGCCGGCCGAGGTCGGCGAAGACCTGGTCGCGGAGCGCGTAGGTGCCGATGGCGTCGTCGGCGTGGAGGAACAGGACGTGGCGAGGCGCGGCGGCGTTCGCGAGGTGCGAGAGCATCCCGGCCATCGGGGTGATGCCGATGCCGGCGCTCGCGAGCACGAGCGGGCGGTCGGTGTACTCGAGCACGACGTCGCCGAACGGCGCCGACAGCTCGATCTCGTCGCCGACCTGCACCTGGTCGTGGAGCAGGTGCGACACCTCGCCGTCCGGCCTGCCCGGCGAGTGGACCCGCTTGACCGCGAACACCCGGTGCTCGCCGTCGTCGGCTCGCGTGAGGCTGTACTGCCGGGGCTGCAGCACGCCGTCGGGCATGCGCAGACGCGCCGTGACGTACTGGCCGGGCAGCGACGGCTTGACGTCCCGATGGTCGACGGGTTCGACGACGAACGTGACCGTGTCCGGGGTCTCCTGCGTCTTCTCCGTGACCCGCCAGGTGCTGTACACCGACTCGGGCGTCAGCCCGACCGCGCCGTAGAGCCCCCGCTCCCGGTTGATGAGCATGTTCGCCATCAGCCAGTACACCTCGCCCCATGCGCCGGCGACCTCCGGCGTGACGGCATCGCCGAGGACATCGCCGATCGCCCACATGAGGTTCTCCGCGACGACGTCGTACTGCTCCGCCTGCACCCCGAGCGAGGCGTGCTTGTGCGAGATCCGGGACAGGAGGTGATCGGGCAGCTTCCTTGGGTTGGACACGAGGTAGCCCGCGAAGGCCGCGACCGACCCGGCCAGCGCCTGCTGCTGCCGGCCGTCGGCCTGATTGCCGCGGTTGAACACGCCGTCGAGCAGCTCCGGGTGCTCCTCGAACAGGTGCCGGTAGAACCTCGTCGCGATCTCCTGGATGTGCTCCCCCACCACGGGCAACGTGGCCTCGACCACCGGCAGTGCAGCATCGGAAAGCATCACAGACACCTTTCGCAGCGCCTGCGTCGTCGGGTCGTTCCCCGAACGGCTGGTCCGCAGCGCCCAAGTCCAGCCCATAGCCTGCGACCTCGGGACCCCCCGACGCTGAGAGGAACGTCAACCGCGTCCACTCTCCGGAAGGGGCGTCAGGAGGCTCACCCTCGACCTCGATCCGAGCGAGGGCGCCCCCACGAGATCCGAACCTGCTAGGAAGGAGTGGTTCAACCGTGCCAGCCGATCGGATGACCGCGATGAGTCCCTGCCGTGGTGACCGGACCCGCCTTCGGGCGGGCGACGGCCGGCGGAAGAGGTGGTGAGCCGGTGAACACCGCCGAGCTGAAGCGGACGTGGGGGCTGGCGGAGAGCCTCGGCGACGAGGTGCCGCTCTACTTCTACTCCCACCTGTTCCTGACGCACCCCGAGGTGCGCGCCATGTTCCCGGTCTCGATGGCGACCCAGCGGGATCGACTGGTCGGCGCGCTCGGCCGGATCGTCTCGAGCGTCGACGAGCTCGGGGAGGTGACCGAGTTCATCCAGCAGCTCGGCCGCGATCACCGTCGGTTCGAGGTCATCGCCGAGCACTACAACGCAGTGGGCGCGTCCCTCCTCGCCACGCTCAAGCACTTCCTCGGGGAGGGATGGACGCCCGAGGTCGCGGCGGACTGGGCGGAGGCCTACGGGGTCATCGCGTCCGTGATGGTGCAGGCGGCCGAGGCCTCCGAGGAATCAAGCCCGTCCTCCTGGGCCGCCGAGGTGACCGCGGTGGAACGACGCGGCCTCGACGTCGCGGTCGTCCAGGTGCACCCGGAGCCCCACCTGGCGTTCCAGCCGGGACAGTCCGTCGCGGTGGAGATCCCGGCCCGCCCCCGGCTCTGGCGCTACCTCAGCCCGGCCAACGCGCCGCGCCCCGACGGCAGTATCGAGTTCCATGTGCAGATGGTTCCCGGGGGCCAGGTCAGCAGCACGCTCGTGCGCTCCCTGAAGGTCGGCGAGACGGTCCGTCTGGGCGCGCCCGTCGGCCAGGAGCTGACCCTCGACGAGGAGGAGCGGCAGCGGGATCTGCTCATGGTCGCCGGCGGGACCGGGCTCGCTCCGCTCCGCGCGCACCTGGAGCGGATCGACCAGGGCTGGCAGGCGACCGGCCGGGCTCCCCGCGTCCAGCTGTTCCACGGCGCCCGGCTGCCGTGGGGTCTCTACGAGAACCGGTTGCTCGAGCGGCTGACCGCCCGCCCGTGGTTCAGCTACACGCCGGTGGTGTCCGACGACCCGAGCTACCCGGGCCGGAAGGGCCGCGTCGGCGACGTCGCAGCCGACGCAGGTCCCCTGCACGGACTCCTCGCTCTGGTGTGCGGGTCCCCCGGGATGGTGCGGCACACCGTCTCCCGTCTCGGTGCAGGAGGGATCGCGCCCACCGACATCCGCTTCGAGCAGTTCGCGACGCTCGACGAGGACAGCCACGCCGCGCACCACCACAGCCCCGAGCCGCAGCCCTCCGGGCTGCCGCGCAGCGAATAGCCGCCGTAGAGCGAACAGGGGGACCCTCATGATGCAGACCGATTCCGACAGCGTCGCTCCCGCGACCGGTACGGGGCCCGACAGCGCCCTGGCCGTCGCGGTGAGCCGCCTGCCGGACATCCGCTCCATCGAGTTCAACACCAAGGTCAGGGGCGGCGCGTACGACCGTGCCGAGGTCGACCGGTTCATGGGTCAGCTCGCGCGGGTGATCGACGAGGTCCGTGCCGCCACCACGAGTACGGGTCAGGAGCTCGCGACGCTGCGGGCCGAGAACGCGAAGCTGCGCGGCGGGTCGGGCGCCGACGTCGAGGAGGAGATCACGGCCGGGGCGATGGCGCTGCTCACGCAGGCGCAGCTGATCGCCGACAAGGCGATCGCCGACGCCGAGCACTACGCGCGCGACCTGGTGCTCACCGCTCGGAACCAGTACCGCGAGATCCTGGAACGGGCCGAGTCGAGCGCCAGCCAGGCGACCGCGACGATGGCTGCGCAGCAGCAGCCCGGGCCGGCCGTCCCGGAGATCGAGTACGTCCGCACCTACGCCCGGGTCGCGCAGATCCAGTTGCGCTCGGTCCTCGAGGCCCTGACGGAGCAGGTCGACCGGCTCGGGAGCCTGCCGCAGACCCCTCAGGCGCCGCAGGTGCGCCCGAGCGCGCAGGACGTCCACGAGATGTCCACGGGTGAGCCCGAGTGGGCACCGCCGGTCACGGCCCACGCCACCGCGCAGCGCTGACTCCCTGCGGCGCCGCGCGCGAGGCCCGGCGCTGCCGGCCTCTCCGGGAGGGTGGACGATGGGTGACGTGACATCCACCACGGAGCAGGCCCTCGCGACCGATCGCATCATCGACATCACGACCATCGGCAGGAGGACCGGGGAGCCCCGCCGCATCGAGATCTGGTTCCACCGCGTCGACGGCCGGTACTACATCACCGGGACCCCGGGTGCGCGCAGCTGGTACGCCAACCTGCTCGCGAACCCGGACTTCACGTTCCACCTCAAGCAGTCCGCGGAGGCCGACCTGGCCGCGAGGGCCGTGCCGGTCGAGGGCGCCGAGAAGGAGCGCATCCTCGCGGCGATCACCGAGTCGATCGACGACACCGGGGTCCGGCTCGACGCCGGAACGAGCCCGCTCGTCGAGGTCGTGTGGTCCGAGGAGGCCTGAGCACGCGGGGCGCCCGCGGCAGCACGGCGACCCCGGGCGGCCTCCGGAACCGACGGTCCCGCCTTGGTCGGCCTTGGACGCGTCTGGTACACAGGGCCGAGCGCGGCCGGGTCCTCGCTCCACGACCGGTGGGAAGAACCCGGACACCGCTGCGTTGATCCCAGCGTCCCGCGCGTCTCGAACGAAGGAGCCAGAGACATGAAGCGAGTCGTCCTCTTCGGCCCACCCGGTGTCGGCAAGGGCACCCAGGGCGGACGGCTCGCCGTCGCGCTCGGCGTGCCTGCGATCTCGACCGGCGACCTGTTCCGCGCGCACGTCAAGAACGGCACGGAGCTCGGGACGCGGTTGAGCGCGCTGATCGCCGCGGGCGACTACGTGCCCGACAGCATCACCAACACGATGCTCGCCGAGCGGCTCGCCGAGCCGGACGCCGCGGCCGGCTTCCTGCTCGACGGCTACCCGCGGACCGCCGATCAGGTGGCCGAGCTGGATCGGCTCCTCGCGCTCGCGGGGACCTCGCTCGACGCGGTCCTGCTGCTGGCCGCCGACGACGACGTGCTGGAGGAGCGGCTGCTGAAGCGCGCCGCGGACCAGGGCAGGGCGGACGACACCCCCGAGGTGATCCGCCATCGACTCGCGCTCTACCACGCCGAGACGGAGCCGCTCGTGGCGCTCTACGACGCGGCGGATCTCGTCCTCCGCGTCGACGGAGTGGGCACGCCGGACCAGGTGCACGAGCGCCTCATCGAGGTGATCGGCCAGAAGGAACCGAGCGCGCTCTCCTGATCCCGACGCGTGCTGCGACGCGGCGCGCCGGTGCACAGATCGGCATGGACAGATGTTGCAGAGGGTGTAATCTTGCACTCACTGCAAGCATCGACGTCGAGCTGTGGCGCTCGACGTCGCGGCCACCGGTGCGCCTCCGCTCCCTCTGAAGGACCTTCGTGACCTCCACCACCACCGCCGAGCGCCCCGGCGCCGTGATGACGCACCGGCAGATCCTGCTGGTCATCTACGGCCTCATGGCCGGCATGTTCCTCTCCGCCCTCGACCAGACGATCGTCGGCACCGCGATCCGCACGATCGGCGACGACCTCCACGGCCTCGACCAGCAGGCCTGGGTGACGACGGCGTACCTCATCACGTCGACCATCGCGACGCCGATCTACGGCAAGCTCAGCGACATCTTCGGCCGTCGGCCGCTGTACATCTTCGCGATCAGCGTGTTCGTGTTCGGTTCGCTGCTGTCGTCGTTCTCGACCTCCATGCTGATGCTGGCCGGCTTCCGGGCCGTGCAGGGCATCGGTGCGGGCGGCCTGATGTCGCTGCCGCTCGCGATCATGGGCGACATGCTCGCTCCCCGGGAGCGCGCGAAGTACCAGTGCTACTTCCTGGCCGTGTTCGGCATCTCCTCCGTGATCGGCCCGCTGGTCGGCGGCCTGTTCGCCGGGGCGAGCCAGATCCTGTTCATCCCGGGCTGGCGGTGGGTCTTCCTCGTCAACGTGCCGATCGGCGCCGTCGCGCTGTTCATGGTGCTCTCGTTCCTCCACCTGCCCCGCTTCGGCTCCCGCAGCGTGCGGATCGACTGGTGGGGCGCCGCGGCCGTCGTCGCGACCCTCGTGCCGCTGCTGCTCGTCGCGGAGCAGGGCCGCACCTGGGGCTGGGGGTCGATCGGCTCGATCACCTGCTACGTGATCACGGGCCTCGGACTCGTCGGCTTCCTCGTGGCGGAGACGCTCATGAAGGACGACGCGATCATCCCGCTCAAGCTGTTCCGCTCGCGGGTGTTCTCGATGTCGACGGTGCTCGGCGTGCTGGTCGGCTTCGGCATGTTCGGCGCGATGCTCACCCTGCCGCTCTACCTGCAGATCGTCGTCGGCCTGAGCGCGACCGCGTCCGGATTCGCCACGCTGCCGATGATGGCGGGCCTCATGATCGCGTCGATCGGTTCCGGCCAGATCGTGTCCCGCACCGGCCACTACCGGATCTTCCCGGTGACCGGCACGGCCGTGCTGGCGATCGGCTTCGGCTTCATGTCGACCGTGACGATCGACAAGCCGCTCTGGTACCTGATGATCGGGATGTTCCTGATCGGCCTCGGGCTCGGCCAGATGATGCAGACCCTCACGCTCGCGGCGCAGAACTCCGTGCAGCCGAGGGACATGGGCGTCGCGACGAGCTCGTCGACGTTCTTCCGGCAGATCGGCGGCACGCTCGGCACCGCGGTGCTGCTGTCGGTGCTGTTCTCGGCGATGCCGGGCAACATCACCAACGCGCTCGAGGACAAGCCGATCCTGACCTCCGCCCTCGACGCGGCGCTCACGCCCTCCGTGGCGCAGGCCCCGAAGAACGCGGCGATCATGAAGCAGATGTGGAACCCGATCGTGGACCCCATCAAGTCCAAGGTCGACGCGAGCCTCACCGACGCCACCGCCACCGTGAAGAAGGCGGCCGACGCCGCGGCGACGCAGGCGGTCACGAAGCAGGTCACCGCAGCGGTGAACCAGCAGGTCGCCGCCGGGCGAGTGCCCGCCGCCGCCGCGCAGACCGTCATCGACCAGCAGGTCGCGGCCGCCCTGCCGAACGCCAAGGCCACCGCCGAGGCGGCGGCGCTGAAGCAGGCGGCGTCGAAGGCGAACGCGAGCGTCGTGAACGGCACGCTGACCGTCGACTACAGCAACACCGCCCAGCGGCACGCGGTCGTGAACGAGGTCGTCCCGACGATCATCAAGCAGATCAAGAAGGGCACGTCCTCCTCCTCGTCGTCGACCACCAGCGCGACGAGCGACACGTCCTTCCTGAACGGCGCGGACCCGCGGCTCGCGAAGCCGTTCCTCACCGGGTTCAACAACTCGGCCGTGCTGATCTACCTCGTCGCGCTCGGCGTGATCCTGCTCGCCTTCGTGATCACGTGGTTCTTCAAGGTGCCGCCGCTCCGGCAGCGCTCCGCCCTGCAGGAGCAGGCGGACAAGGCGCACGCCGACTCGCTGGAGGTGGACCAGGCGACCGCCGCGGCCGCGACGGGCACGACGGCTCCCGCGAACACCGGGGCCGTCCCCGCTGGACGGAGCTGACCTCCGGCTGATCGACGAAGCCCCCGGCGCTCAGGCGCCGGGGGCTTCGTCGTCCCCGGCCGCGGGTGTCGGTGCGGGGCCCTACCGTGAGCCCGTGACGCTGGAGCTGCCCGTTGCCGCGGAGGTCTCCTGGGCGCCGGTCGGCCCCGACCTCGTCATGGAGGGCGACAACCTCCCCCGGCTCCGCGCCCTGCCGGACGGCGCGTTCCGGCTCGCCTACCTCGATCCGCCGTTCAACTCCGGTCGCGAGCAGCGCCGCAGGACGACCATCACGCGGCACGACCCGATCGGGGGCACCCGCATGGGCTTCCACGGCAGGCCGTACGACGTCGTGAAGAGCACGGTCACGCGCTACGACGACGCGTTCACCGACTACTGGGGCTTCCTCGAACCCCGGCTTGAGGAGGTCTGGCGACTCCTCGCCGAGGACGGCACCCTGTACCTCCACCTCGATCAGCGGGAGGTGCACTACGCGAAGGTGCTGCTCGACGCGCTGTTCGGGCGGGAGTGCTTCCTGAACGAGATCGTGTGGGCCTACGACTTCGGCGCCAGGAGCACGCGGCGGTGGCCCACCAAGCACGACACGATCCTCGTCTACGTGAAGGACCCCGACCGTTACCTGTTCGACTCGGCGGAGGTGGACCGCGAGCCGTACATGGCGCCGGGCCTGGTCCCGGCCGCCAAGGCCGCGCTCGGCAAGCTCCCCACCGACGTCTGGTGGCACACGATCGTGTCCCCCACCGGCCGGGAGAAGACGGGCTACGCGACGCAGAAGCCACTCGGCATCCTACGGCGGATCGTCGCCGCGAGCAGCGCCCCGGGCGACTGGGTCCTGGACCCGTTCGCCGGCAGCGGCACGACCGGCGAGGCGGCGCGCGCGCTGGGCCGCCGCTTCGTGCTCATGGACCAGAACCCCGACGCGATCGACGTGATGCGGCGCCGCCTCGGGTCCGGGGTGCTCGTCAGCCGACCCCGCTGAGCGATGCCCCACAGTCCGTTCCGCTTCCGCTTGTAGGACTTCCACATACCGCGCGGGAGCATGCTCCGGCGACGCGCACGGATCCCGCCAGCGGATTCCGGGGTCCTCCGGGCTCGGGATTACTGTCCTGACCGAACGGACAGGAGGCAGGCATGGCAGTGGAATCGGTGACGAGCACGACCGCGAGGACCGTGGACGGCACGCGCGCGGGCGGCGGCGAGCAGCCGGACTTCGACCGCATCCGCGACGACCTGCTCGGCAGCTGGAAGGACATCCGCCTCGCTGCCCGCGCCCGCACGCTCGACCCCGCCCTCCACCGTCGCGACGACCAGCTCGTCGCCGACCACCGGGCCCGGGTGACGGCGCAGCTGCAGGTGCTGCTCGACAGCGGCGCGGTCCGCCTCCCCTTCCCCGAGCAGTTCGGCGGCTCCGGCGACGCGGGCGGCAACCTGGTGGCGTTCGAGGAGCTGGTGACGGCCGACCCGTCCCTCCAGATCAAGGCGGGCGTCCAGTGGGGGCTCTTCGCCGCGGCGATCCTCCACCTCGGCACCCGGTACCACCACGAGCACTTCCTCGCCGACGCGATCGAGCTGCAGACCTTCGGCGGCTTCGCGATGACGGAGACGGGGCACGGCTCGGACGTGGCGTCGATCGCCACCACCGCGACGTACGACCCCGCGACGCAGGAGTTCGTGATCGACACCCCCTTCCGCGCCGCGTGGAAGGACTACATCGGCAACGCGGCGGTCGACGCCAGGGCCGCGGTCGTGTTCGCGCAGCTCGAGACGCTCGGCGAGCGGCACGGCGTGCATGCCTTCTACGTGCCGATCCGGGACGAGGCGGGCGGGTTCCTGCCCGGAGTCGGCGGTGAGGACGACGGCCCGAAGAGCGGCCTCAACGGCGTCGACAACGGGCGGCTGCACTTCTCCGGCGTCCGGGTGCCGCGCGCGAACCTGCTGAACCGCTACGGCGATGTCGCGCCGGACGGCACGTACACCTCGCCGATCGCGAGTCAGGGGCGCCGCTTCTTCACGATGCTCGGCACGCTCGTGCAGGGTCGGGTCTCGCTCGCGGGCGCGGCGAACACCGGCGCGAAGATCGCGCTGCAGATCGCGCTGACCTACGCCGACCAGCGCCGGCAGTTCGCCGGGGCGACCGGCGAGGAGGAGGTGCTGCTCGACTACCCGCAGCATCAGCGCCGCCTGCTCACGCGGCTGGCGGGGGTCTACGCCGCGACCTATACGCAGGACGAGCTGCTCCTGGACTTCCACCGCGTGTTCACGGGCGAGCACGACACCGACGAGTCCCGGCAGGAGCTGGAGAACTTCGCGGCCGCCGCGAAGGCGGAGGCGACCTGGCACGCCCTCGACACGATCCAGGAGTGCCGCGAGGCGTGCGGCGGCGCGGGCTTCCTCGCAGAGAACCGGTTCGGTCAGCTGCATGCGGACCTCGACGTGTACGCGACCTTCGAGGGCGACAACACGGTGCTGCTGCAGCTCGTCGGCAAGCGCCTGCTCACCCAGTACGGGCGCCGCCTGAAGGCCGCGGGGTCCACTGGGGCAGCCCGCATCGTCGGCGCCCAGCTGCTCGGTGCCGCGGCCGCGTCCGCCGGCCTGACCGCGCTCGCGCAGCGCACCGCGGACGGCGGCACGGCGGCCGGCGCGGCACGCTCCCTCCGGGATCCCGCGGTGCAGGAGCGGCTGCTGCGGGAGCGGGTCGAGGTGGCCGTCGCCGAGATCGCACCCGCCCTGCGGCCGACGCCGGGCACCTCCGCCGAGGAGCTCGCCGCGCGGTTCGGCGAGCACCAGCACGCGCTCATCGACGCGGCCCGCGCCGAGGCGAGGCTGCGGCAGTGGCGCGCCTTCACCCGCGCGGTCGAGCGGGAGCAGCACGGCCCGACCAAGGCGCTGCTCGCGCTCGTGCGGGATGTGTTCGCGCTGACCACCATCGAGCGGGACCTCGGCTGGTACCTCGTGCGGCGCCGGCTCAGCACCTCCCGCGCGAAGGCCGTCACCCGTCTGCTCGACTCGCTCATCCGACGCATGCGCCCGCACGCCGTCACGCTGGTCGAGGCGTTCGGCTACGAGCAGGGTCATCTCCGCGCGGCGATCAGCTCGGGTGCGGAGGCGGCGCGGCAGGCGGAGGCTCGGGGCCGCTGAGCGGGGCGCTCGCCGGGCGGCCCGGTCAGGTCAGCCGCGCGAGCGCCGCTCCGGCGGCCGTGAGCGCCGCGACCGGCTCGGTCAGCGCCCGGTCGCGCCCCACGAGTTCGGTCAGCGACACGGCCGCGGCGTACCCCGTCGTGGGCGCATCGATCGCGCCGGCGATCAGCGCGGCGCGGACCCCGGCCCCGGTCGCGAGCGAGCGCACCGCATCGGGCACCTTCCCCTCGAGGGACTGCCCGTCGAACCGGCCCTCGCCCGTGATCACGAGATCGGCGCCCGTCAGCGCCTCCGGCAACCGCACGTGCCGCGCGACGGCGAGCGCCCCGGGGGCCAGCTCCGCACCCCAGGCGAGCAGGCCGAAGCCGGTGCCGCCCGCCGCGCCGGCCCCAGGCGTCCCCGGGTCGATCGGGAGCTGCGCGGCGAGGCGGCCGAGCGCCTCGTCCAGCACGGGGACGTCCGCGGGCGTCGCGCCCTTCTGCGGTCCGTACACGGCCGCCGCCCCGCGGGGACCGAGGAGCGGGTTCCCGACGTCCGACAGCACGAGCGCGCCACGGGCCGGCAGGGGTTCGAGCCCCGAGAGATCGACCGCGGCCAGGTCGAGCAGACCGGCGCCACCGTCACCCACCGCCCTGCCCCGATCGTCCAGGAACCGCGCCCCGAGCTCGCGGAGCATCCCGGCGCCGCCGTCGGTGGAGGCGCTGCCGCCGATCGTCAGCAGCAGCCGGGTCGCGCCCGCGCGGATCGCGGCCCGGATCGCGGCGCCGAAGCCCCTGGTGTGCGCGGTGAGCGGTATCAGCTCCCCGAGCAGGGTGATCCCGCTCGTCGACGCCAGCTCGACGACGGCGCTGCCGTCCTCGAGGAGGAGCACCGGCGCCTCGACCTCCCGCCCGTCGGGACCTGGAACGCGGACCGGGAGGCGCACCGCGGCCGGCGCGGCTGCGGCGATGACGTCGAGCGTGCCCTCGCCGCCGTCCGCCATGGGCACCTCGACGACCTCGTCCTGCGGCCGGATCGATCGCCAGCCCTCCGCCAGGGCCGCTGCCGCTCGCGTAGCGGAGATCGTCCCCTTGAAGGAGTCGGGGGCGATCACCACGCGCATCGATCCTGGCGACCGCATCAGCGGAGGGTCACCGGGTACCGAGGTTGTTCCCGACGGAGCAGGTCTGCTGCTGCACGGTCTGCCCGACCACGGTGCTCGGCAGGTCGACGGTGTCGCTCGAGGTCGGGGACGGGCTCGGCGACGAGGCGCTCGACGACGAGGGCGCCGACGATGAGGAGGCCGATGACGGACTCGGCGTGCTGCCCTCCGTCACCGATCCCACACCGGAGGTCGCACCTGTCTGCTTCTTCGCGAGCCGGAGCGTCTTGTCCGCCTTCACGGCGTCCATCAGCACCGTGTCGCTCGCCTCGTTGGCGACGAGGCCGTCGCCGTAGAGCGTCGTCGGGTACTGGACGAGGACGAACTGCGCGAGCGGGATGGCGGCCACCGCACGCCCGATCGAGACCATCGTGTCCACGTTCGCGAGGCTCGAGGAGAGGGTCATGCTCTGCGAGGCCGCGGTCGCGAGGCCGTAGAGCTTCGTCACGTCGGAGAGTGTGGCGTTGCTCTTGATCTTCCGCACGAGGGACGACAGGAACACCTGCTGGGAGCTGATCCGCGTGAGGTCGCTGCCGTCTCCCACGCCGTGGCGGGTGCGGAGGAACTCGAGCGCGGTGGGGCCCTGGATGGTGTGCTCGCCCTTCGACAGGTGCAGCCCGGTGTAGTCGTCGTTGATCGCGGACGCGACGCAGACCGGGACCCCGCCGACGGCGTTCGACATCTCGACGACGCCGTCGAAGGTGATGAGCGCGGCGAACGGGATCGTCATGCCGGTGAGCGCCGCGACGGTGTCCCGCACGCAGCCGAGGCCGCCGTACTCGAGCGTCGTGTTGATCTTCACGCCCGTCGCTCCCGGCAGCGTCTTCGACGGGTCGGAGGGGTCGGTGCAGGACGGGCGCGTGACGTAGAGGTCGCGCGGAAAGCTGATGACGGTCGCCTTCGTGTGGTCCTGACTGATGTGGATCAGGATGTTCACGTCGTTCAGCGTGCTGCCCGGGTTGGAACCGTAATGACCCTTCTGCCCGTTCCTCGTGTCGCTGCCGACGAGGAGCAGGTTGACGGTGCCCGAGTAGGCGCCGATCTGCGGGACGTGCGTCGAGGAGTCGCCGGGCAGCGTGACCGTGTTCGTGCCGATGTTCGCGGAGAGGCGCTCGAAGGCGATGGCGCCGACGGAGACACCCGCGACGAGGACCACGCAGAGCCCGATCCCCACGGCACGGAGGACCGCCCCGGCGAGGCCCGGGGAGCGCAGCCGACCGTGGCGCGCGACGGTCCCATCCGGGCGACCTGCCATGACGGCTCCTCCTTCCGGGACGTCGATGGTGCTGGACGACGGTCGGGGTGTGAGCGCGCACGCATGCGCCTCGCAGTGGGGGACGAGGTTCCGTCACCCGCCCTCTACCGTCGATCGGGCACGACGAATGGGATCCTACCGATCGCGTTTCCCCTGAACAGGGGTTGATCCTGAGCGGTTCCTACTCATTCGGCCAGACCTGGGGGGCCTGACGAAGCACCGATGACCGCACGCACGACGACCATCACCACCGCGCTCGCCGCCGCCATCGTCGGCGCACTCGCGCTCGGCGCCGCCGCGCCCGCGGAGGCGACGACGCCGACCCCGGCGCCCTCGGTGTCCGCCTCGACGACCCCGGCCCCGGGGACGAGCACGTCCGCCGCCTCCCCCAGCCCGGCGCCCGACGACCCGCCGACGGCCGACCCGAGCCCGACGCCCACCCCGACCCCGGTCGTGCCGCTGCCGCAGGTCGCGACGATCGACAAGCACGTCGGGCACACCACCGCGTCGCGTACCGCGACGATCACCGGCACGCACCTCCTGAACCTCGCGGGGGTGCAGATCGCGGGTGTCGCCATGCCCGACCTGGTCGTGCTGTCCGACGACCTGGCCCGATTCGTGATCCCGAACGCGATCGACTACCAGGCCAGGACGGCCGCCATCACGACCACCGCGTACTCCGACCCCACCGCGCAGCCCACCGGCCTGACCTTCCAGTACCGGGTCACGAGCAAGCTGGACCGGCAGATGGCGTACGCGTTCCGGTACTGGAACGTGTCCTCGAACCGCACCTTCGGCTACCTGAGCGGCAACGACTGCGCCAACTTCGCGAGCCAGACCCTGCTCGCCCGCGGCTGGAAGCGCTCATCGCAGTGGTTCGACTACGGGCCCGGCCGCTGGAGCCCGACCTGGGTGTCGTCGACCGCGCTGAGCAGGTGGCTCCAGAAGCGCAAGGATCTGGCCACCCACCTCACCTACGCGCAGCGGGACCTGGTGTCCGTCGGCGACATCGTCCAGTTCCGGTGGCCGGGCCACCCGAAGTCGTACAGCTCGTGGGACCACACCGCGATCGTGTCGAAGGTTGTCGTGCTGCCGAACGGGCGCCACGACATCTTCTACGTCGCCCACACCACCAACCGGCAGTACGGCGGCAGCACCGGGGCGCTCGCCGCCTGGTACTCCGGGCAGCGGATCAAGGGATCGACGCTCCACATCCAGTTCTTCCACCTCAGGAGGTGAGGGCGGCCCGAGGTGCGGCGGGGCCGGGCGCGGCATACTGACCGCCCGTGGCCCCGCTCCTCTCCGTCCCGTTCGCGCTCCTCTCCGTCGCGTTCCTCCTCGTCCTGCTGCTCGCGCTCGTCGTCGCGACGGTCCTGCTCGCGCTGCTCGTGCTCCTGGTGCTCGACCTGCTGCTCGAGCGCCACGGCGTCGACCGATCGGGTGCCCTGCGCCGCACCTGGGAACGCCTCCGCGGCCCGGTGGTCGCCGCGCCCGCCCAGGCGGCTCCCGGCCAGGACGGGGCGCCCGCCGAGCGCCCCAGCGCCCGGATCCCGTTCTCCGCCCGGCATCCGAGCAGGCCCACCCGCCCGGTCCAGCCCGAGGCTCCCCGGCAGCCGGAGGACGCCGAGCGGCCGGAGCAGCCGGTGGCGGCTCACCAGGCCCCAGCTCAGGACATCCCGGCTCCGCGGGTCCCCGCTCCCCAGGCCCCGGCTCAGGTCATCCCGGCCCCCCAGATCCCGGCTTCACAGGACGACGACGCGGTGACGGAGGTGCTCACCGCCCCTGCACCGCCCCGCACCCGCGCGCCGAGGACGCCCCGTCCCGCGACGGCTCGCCGGACCGTGGCCCCCGCCCCCGCACCCGCACCCGCACCCGCACCCGATCAGGAACCGGGCGCCGAGGACCGGGATTCGGCCATGGACCGCCTGTTCGCACCGCTGCTCGAGACCGATCGGACCGAACCGCTTCCCCGTACGACGCGGCCCGCGCGCCGACCGCGGGACGAGCGCTGACCGCCGGTCAGGTGCGGGTGAGGGCCGTCACTCGGCACCGAACCCGGGGAACGCCTTCCCCGGGTTGAGGATCCCCCTGGGGTCGAGCGCCCGCTTGACCGCCTCGTGCATGCCGAGCACGACCTCGCTCAGCTCCGCGCGGGCGCCCGGCAGCTTGAGCAGACCGACCCCGTGCTCGCCGGTCACCGTTCCTCCCAGCTCGCGGCACGCGTCCACGATCCGGTCGAACGCGGTCTTCGCGCGGACGGCGGCGGCCGCATCCCCCTCCGGCGCGATGATCAGCGGGTGGAGGTTGCCGTCACCGGCGTGCGCGATGTTCGCGATCACGACGTCGGCGTCGGCCGCGATGCGCTCGATGCGGCCGAGCATCGCCGGTACGGCGCCTCGCGGCACGCACACGTCCTCGGTCAGCACCGGCCCGAGCCGCTCGAGCGCCGGGTAGGCGAGCCGCCGGGCGAGGAACAGCCGATCCACCTCCTCGGGCGCCGCGGCGCGCTCGACGCCCACACCGCCCTCCTGCTCGAACAGCACGGCGATCCGCTCCTGCAGCGCCTCCCCGGCCGGTCCCGGGGTGTCGACCTTCGCCATCAGCAGCGCGCTCGCGTCCTCGGGGAGGTCCCAGCCCTGCCATTCGCCGACGGCGTGGAGGCAGGTCCGATCGATCAGCTCGAGCGCCGCCGGCACGATGCCTGCAGCCGACACCGCGGCGACCGCGCGGCCCGCGTCGGTCAGCGACCGGAACGTGCCGACGACCGCTCGCTCCTCACGCCCCTCGAGCGGCAGCAGCTTCACCGTCACGTCCACGACGACCCCGAGCGTGCCCTCGGACCCGACCATCAGCGCCGTCAGGTCGTACCCGGTGACGCCCTTCGCGGTCGAGCGCCCGAGGCGCGCGACGGAGCCGTCCGCGAGCACGACGGTCATGCCCAGCACGTAGTCGCGCGTCACCCCGTACTTCACGCAGGCGATCCCGCCCGCGTTCGTCGCGACATTGCCCCCGATCGTGCAGATCGACTGGCTCGCGGGGTCCGGCGGGTACCAGAGCCCGTGGTGGGCGACGTGCCGCCGGAGGTCGTCGTTGATCACCCCGGCCTCGACGACCGCGAAGCGCTCCGCGCGATCGACGTGCAGCACCCGGTTCATCCGCTCGAGCGAGAGGACGACGGCGCCCTGCATCGCGTTCGCTCCGCCGGAGAGCCCGGACCCCGCGCCCCTCGGGACGACCGGCACGCCGAGCTCGGCGGCCAGGCGCACGGTCGCGACCACGTCGTCGACGCCGGTCGCGAGCACGACGGCGGCCGGGCGGGCGAAATCCGCCCACTCCGCGGCGTCGTGGCTGTACCGGTCGAGCGTCTCGGGGTCGGTGCGGAGCGCGTCGGGCGGCAGGGCCTCGCGCAGACGGTCGGTGAGGGTCGGAACGGGGGTGTCCATGGCGCCCTCAGGCTAGGGCGCGGTCCGCACCCGGTTCACGCCGGGCTCAGCGGATGGTGCTGTACGACGCGCTGACCACGGCCCAGATCTGCGTCAGCAGCACCAGGCCGCCGATGAGGATCAGCAGCACGCCGCCGACGAGCATGCTGCGCCGTGTCGCGATCGCGTGCTGCGTGGCGCCGGTCTGCCAGACCAGCATCCCCACGCCGAAGCCCGCCGTGATCACGGCGAGCAGTCCGTAGAGGGCTGCGGTGGGGAACACGGTCAGGTCCACGTGTCGGCGCTCCTTCCGCCCGCCGGCTCCGATCAGCGGAGCGGTGTCGAACGGGCCGTCTCCAGCATCTCATCCTCCGGCGGTGGATCGCCGCGATCGCCGGCGCCCGCATCCCCGCACGGCCGCCGGAGGGACCTCAGCGGCGCCCCCGCAGCGTCTCGCTCGGCCGCTCGCCGAACCGTGCGCGGTAGAGGCGCGCGAACCGGCCGCTGTTCCCGAATCCCCACCGCTCGGCGACCGCCCGCACGGAGCCGCAGTCGCCTCCCGCACCCCGCAGCAGCTCCTTCCTCGCCCCTTCGAGGCGGATCGCATGCAGGTGCTCGACGGGGCTGACACCCAGGTGGCGCCGGAACAGCGCCTGCAGCGACCGGACCGAGATCCTGGCCGCCGCCGCGACGTCCGGGATCGCGATCGGCTCCAGCGCGTGCTCCTCCAGGTACCCGACGGCGCGGCGGAGGGAGCGGGGAGCGTCCAGTGCGACCGCACCCCGGTCCTCGTCCGGATCCCCGAAGCAGGCGAGGAGGGTGCGCACCGCGAGATCGAACAGCTCGCCCGCGACGATCGGGTTGTCGAGGACATGCGGGTCCCGCGCCGCCCGCTGGATGTGCGACGCGGTCCAGGCCCAGGCGGCGCACGCGGAGGGCGACGGCGCACCGCCCGGCCCGGGACGCAGCGGGGCGCCCTGATGGCCGTACCGCTCGGCAGCGGCGCGGAACGCGGGCTCGTCGAGCTCGGTGGTGCGCAGGTGCAGGTCCTCCGACGTCATCCGGGCCGGTCCCGGCGGACGGAGGAAGGGGCGTGCGGGATCGACACCGCTCCGGGCCGGCTCCAGCGACAGGCGCCCCCCGAGCACCTCGCCCACGGCGACGACGCCGTCGGGGTGGGTGCCGCTCGCCCGCGCGCGACCGGCGAGCACGAGCTCGGTGCTGGACAGGCGCCCGTCACCGACGACGCTGTGGCGGAGCACGAACGGGCCGTCCGCGCACCCGAGGTCGAACCGCAGGCGCGGGTAGGCGCGCCGGAGGATGACCGCCGCCTCGCCGCGGTCGTGGGTCGAGACCGCCACCCGGCCACCGGACCCGCCGGGACCGGCGATGAACCCGGGCATCGCACCCGCCGCCTCGTCGCGCAGCATCGGACCTCCGACTCCCAGTTCGGAGCGTCCGGGCGGACGGAGTGGTCCAGGACCCTCGTCCGGTCCTGCAAGAGGCGCGGGCCGGGGATCAGCGGGTCGGCGCTGCGCGGTGGATCGGGCCCGAACCGCTGCGCAGCGGGGCGGCATCGCGCCCGGCGCGCTCGGCGAGCACCTCCGCGAGGATCGCGATCCCCAGCTCCGGCGGGGTGCGGGCGCCGATGTCGAGACCGATCGGCATGCAGATGCGCTCGAGCGCCGCCGCGTCCGCACCGAGCGCCGCGAGCTGCGCGCGCCGCCGCGCGGCCGTCGCCCGCGACCCGAGCGCGCCGACGAACCCGGCCCCGCTCTCGAGCGCGGTCAGCAGGGCGAGCGCGTCGAGGTCCTCGTCGTGCCCCAGGAGGCACACCGCGTCCCGCGCCGTGAGCGCCGCGGCGCGGACGACATCGTGCGGACGCGCCACCACGACCTCGACGCCCTCCCGGAACCGCCCGGGCTGCAGGAGGGCCGCCTGCGGATCGCAGACGGTGACCCGGTACCCGACAGCCGTCGCGAGATCGGCGAGCGCCACCGCGCTCTCGGTCGCGCCTCCGACGATCATCCGGCGTCGGGGAGCGGCCACGTCGACGTACAGGCGCACGGTCGCGTCCCCGCACGCGAGGTCGACCAGTCCGCCCGTCCCCGCGTCGCGGCGGCCCTCGAGCGCGGCGTGCAGCCGCGCGACGGGCGAGCCGGGCAGCTGCACGGCGAACGCGTCGACCGTCGTCGGGACGACCGCGCGGCCGAGGAGGGCGGGAGGTCCGGAGACGACGAACCCGACGACCGCGGGAGCGCCGAGCGCGGCGGCGCGCAGCTCGGGCAGCACGACGGGATCGAGACGATGCACGAGGACGTCGAGCTCGCCCCCGCACGCCAGGCCCGCACGCGCAGCCGCCGCGTCACCGAAGCCCAGGCGACGGATGCGAGCGACGTCGTCCGCGAGGAGCGCCGAGCACTCGCGCAGCACGGCGCCCTCGACGCACCCTCCGGACACGGAGCCGAGCACGTCGCCGGCCTCCGTCGTCACCATCGAGGTGCCGACGAGCTGCGGGGCGCTCCCGATGACGTCGATCGAGGTCGCCACCGCGCACCCGACGCGCGCTTCGAGCAGCGGCAGCAGACGTTCCGCGAGCTCGAGCACGGGGGCCATCCTCGCGGCCACGGGTTACCGCCGTGTGACGGGTGCCACCGAATACGACATCGAATAGCGCCGGAATACTTCGAACACGAATTCGCTCCCCGCACTGGGGCCAGAAGAATACGGGGACAGAACGATCTGTCTGTCCCCGCGGGTGCTACTGTCCCACTACGCGATACCCGTCGCCGATAAACGAATACCCACATCGACTCGCTTTCCGAGCGTCCCGCTTGACGGACCCAGCCGTCGGCGTCGACTCCCGATCGGAGGTGCGAGATCAGCGCTCGACCAGCGGTTCGGCCCGATCCCCCATCGGGCCGGACGCGCGGCGCGGAAAACGGAAAACGCCGCGTGCGACCGATCCCCCAATCGGCCGCCGCGGCGTTCCCGTAGCGAAATCGGGCCTCAATTCCAGCCCCCCAGCTGGAAGCGGCCCGATGTCCCCAGCGTAATGCGGGGCAGGTGAATTCGCATCCGAATTCGCACCCCACTGCGAGGCACACCCCATGACGGGACACGCGAACCGCGGCGCCCGCGCCCGTGGGACGCCCCGACGCGACCCGACACTCCCGCATCCCCCGGGTCCGCCGGTTACGGTACGGCCGTGGTCGATGAGGAGCGCAACTGGGCGCGGACACTGACGTACAGCGCACCCGTGCGACACCCCGCCGACCTGCGGGAGCTGCAGGAGCTGGTCCGCGGCGCGGATCGCGTGCACGCGCTCGGCACCCGCCACTCGTTCAGCCGGTGCGCGGACACGGACGGGGTGCTCGTCGCGCTCGACCGGTTCGCGCCGGATCTCGTCGTCGATCCGGAGGGCGGCACCGCGACCGTCGGCAGCGCTGTGCGACTCGGTGATCTCGGCCGGCTCCTGGAGGAGCACGGGCTCGCGATCCCGAATCTCCCCTCCCTGCCGCACATCTCCCTCGGCGGCGCGGGGGCGCCCCCGACCCACCGCTCGGGGGACGGCACCCCCATGCTCGCGACGTTCGTGGGCGGACTGGGGACGGTCGGTCCCGGAGGCGTGCAGCGCCGGTTCAGCGGCGCCGAGCTCGCCGGCGCGGTCATGTCCTACGGTGCGCTGGGCGTCGTCACGCGGGTGACGGTCGCGACAGTGCCGGCGTTCCGCGTCCGGCAGGACGCCTTCGGTGCCATGCCGTGGACCACGGTGGAGGAGCGCTTCGACGACGTCTTCGGCGCCGGCTACTCCGTCAGCCTCTTCTCCCGCTGGACGGAGGGGGTGCGCGGCGGCCTGGTGAAGTCGCTCGATCCGTCCGACCGGTCGGGCGACTTCTTCGGCGCGGCCTGGTCGCCGGTGGACCCGGCGGAGATCGCGACGGAGACGCGCTCGACCCGGGTCGGCGACTTCGGCCCGTCGTGGGACCGTCTTCCGCACTTCCGGCTCGCGGCCGTCCCGAGCGTCGGGGAGGAGCTGCAGAGCGAGTACTTCGTCCCCCGGGAGCACGCCGTCGAGGCGCTCGAGGCGCTGAGCGGCATCGGGGCGGAGATCGATGACGCGCTGCACGTCAACGAGCTGCGCACCGTCGCCGCCGACGACCTCTGGCTCTCCCCCGCGTCCGGCGCCGATGTGCTCGCGATCGGCTTCACCTGGAAGGACGCACCGGAGCTGGTGCTGCCGCTGCTCCCCCGCATCGAGGAGCGGCTGCTGCCGCTCGGGGCCAGGCCGCATTGGGCGAAGCTGTCGCACGCCGGAGCGGCGGATCTCCGCGACCGCTACGCCGGCTGGGCCGACTTCGCGGCGCTGCGCGACAAGGTCGACCCGGACCGGGTGTTCGGCAACCCGTTCCTCGAGCAGGTGCTCGGCTCCTAGTCCTGCACGCAGGCGCCTCCGCCGGAGGCCATGACGGAGGAGCTGTCAGGCGCCGGATCAGGGAATCCTCTCGCCTCGCGCCCCGAACTGGGTCGCATCGCCTGCGCGCCGTTCTCCATACCCTGAGCCGACCGCCACGGCCGGAGGGGAGGGGCGGAGCATGAGGAGTCCTCGCCTGATCGTGGGCGTGCTGACCGCGGCGCTCGCGCTCGCCGTCACCTCCGTGGGCACGACCCCACCCGGCGACGGCCCTGTGCGCTCCTTCCTGCAGGTGCGGCCCGCGTCCTCGACCGCGCGCGGATACGGGCTGAGCCCCGCCGACATCGCCTCGGCCTACGGCCTCGACGGCGGGGGCACGGGCACCGTCGCGATCGCGACCGCCTACTCGGACCCGCACCTCGAGGCGGATCTCGCGGTCTACCGCGCACGGTTCGGCCTGCCCACCTGCACGACCGCAGGCGGCTGCCTGCGGATCGTGGGCGAGGACGGCGGCACGAACCTACCGAAGGCGGACGCGGACTGGGGCGAGGAGACCTCGCTCGACGTGGACGCGGTCTCCGCGGCCTGCCCGGGCTGCAGCATCCTCGTCGTGGAGGCGAGCACCGCCAGGATCGACGATCTGGGGACGGCCGTCGACAGCGCGGTCTCGCTCGGAGCGACCGCGGTCTCCGCCTCCTGGGGCGACACGGAGTGGAGCTTCTGGAGCTCCACCTCGGCCCGCTACTTCACGCACCCCGGGGTGCCGATCGTCGCCGCGACCGGGGACGACGGCGCCACCACCGCGGTGTTCCCCGCGGCGCTGCCGAACGTGATCGCCGTCGGCGGAACCACGTTGACGAGCACGACCGACGGCACCGGGTCGCCTGCGACCGTGCAGCAGGTCCAGGGCGGGGCCGTGACCACCACCACGACGTCCGCGACGGTGACGAAGGATCGGCAGACCCTCGCGAAGGCGAAGTCGGCGCTCGGCACCGCCAAGCGCCGCGTGACCGCGGCGGCCGCGTCGCTGCATCGCGCGACGGTGCGTCGCGCCCACGCCGCCACCGCGCGGTCGCGCACGCTCTGGCGTCACCGCGTGAGCTCGCTCACCCGGGCGCTCGCATCGGCCCGCAAGACGGAGAAGACGGCCGCCAAGCGGGTGTCCGGAGCGGAGTCGGTGCTGCTGAAGGACCTCGTGCGCGAGCAGAGCGAGCAGGCGGCCGTCCGCGCGAAGCTCGGGCAGACCGGCCGGGCGGGCTGGATCGAGACCGCATGGAGCGGGGGCGGCTCGGGCTGCTCCGCGTTCGTGCCCAGACCCTCCTGGCAGCCCCGAGCCGTCTGCGCCCGGCGCAGCACCGCCGACCTCGCGGCCGACGCGGACCCGCAGTCGGGTCTCGCGACGTACGACACCTACGGCACGTCGGCGGACACGCCGGACGGCTGGTTGGTCGCCGGCGGGACCTCGCTCGCCGCGCCGCTCGTCGCAGCGATGCTCGTGCGGTCGGGCCATGCGGCGTCGTACTCGAGCGCCCAGCCGCTCTACGCGCACGCGGGAGCGTTCTGGGACGTCACCGGAGGCGCCAACGGTTCCTGTCGCACAGCCCTGTGCGATGCGGGCGTCGGCTACGACGGGCCGACCGGGCTCGGCTCCCCGAGGTCGCTCGCGTCCTTCTGACGCGGCCCCGGCCTCAGACCCGGTGCCCCACCATCGAGTGGCGGATCTCGATCGGCACCCTGGTGCCGTTCGAGAGGACGCCTTCGAGGTACTCGGAGTTCGGATCGGGCAGGGGGCGCGGCTGCCAGCCGCTGCCGATGACCAGCTCGACGATCTCCGCCGCGGAGGCGTGCCGCTCCATCGCGGCCTCGATCTCCTCCTGCAGTCGCCGTCGCGCGACCATTGGGGTGGTGCTCATCCGCTCAGCATGTGGCTCTCGCCCGCGCTCGGCAAGCCCCCGCCCGGGTGTTCCCGATCGATTCATCGGAAGGCCGCTCGGCGCGCCCGCCGGACGGCTCAGCCGTCGAACAGCGCCCGCCGGCTCGCGAGGCGGAGGTCGAGCTCCCGGATCGCGATCTCGGCGAGCTTGCCGAGATCGTCGAGCTCCTCCTCGGAGAAGACCCTGATCCGCCGGTCGAACACGCACAGCGTGCCGATGACGTGCCCGTCCTGGGTGGTGAGGGGCACCGCGGCGAAGCCGTGGAGCTCCGCGTGCGTCTGCACGAGCGGGTTGCCGGCGAACCCGTCCCCGTCCTGCACGTCCGGCACGCACAGCGGCCGGCCGGTCGAGACGGTGTTCGCGCAGAGCGCGACGTCACGATCCACCTCGGTGAGCTCGAGGCCTCTGCTCGACTTGAACCATTCGCGATCGGCGTCGACGATCGAGATGAGGGCGATGGGCACGTCGAGCATCCGGCGGGCGAGTTCCGCGATGCGGTCGAAGGCGTCGTCCGGAGGGGTGTCGAGGATGTTGTACCGGCGCACGGCCGCGAGGCGGCGCTCCTCATCGGTCGCGAGCCGCTCCCGATCCACCCGGCCCGCGAGGACCAGATCCTGCACGTAGGCGTTCTGGAACGCGACGGCGACCTCGTCGAGGCCGGGCCGATCCTCCGGCAGCAGCGCGGTCATGCGGCGCAGGAGCGAGGCGAGCGCGGGGGGCACCGTGTCGGGCACGATCGGGTCGCGCTCGAGGCGGGCGACCGCGGACTCCTCCACCCCGCCCGGGAACGCGACCTCGCCGGTGAGCGCCTCGAGCAGCACGAGCCCGAGCGCGTACACGTCGGACGCGGTCGTCGCCTCCTGGCGGTCGACCTGCTCGGGGCTGAGGTAGGCGACCGTGCCCGTGGTGCGCTCGCCGCCGTCGGTCTGCCCGATCATCGATGCGATGCCGAAGTCGGTCAGCTTGCCGCGGATCCGGGTGTCGATGCGCCGGTCCGCGAGGAGCACGTTCGCGGGCTTGATGTCCCGGTGCAGGAAGCCGTGCTCGTGGACGTACTGCAGCCCCTCGGCGAGGTCGAAACCGAGGTAGGCCACCTGCGCGGGTGTCAGCGGGCCGTGCTCCCGGAGGCGCCGTCGCAGGTCGACGCCGGGGATCCGTTCCATCACGAGGTAGATCCGGGGTCGCTCACGGTCGGTCGAGTCCACGCCGGCGTCGAACAGCGTCGTGAGCGCGTAGTGGTTCATGCTGGCGACGAGCCGGGCCTCGGACTCCTGCACGCGCACCGCTGTGCCGTCCGCGGCGGCCGCGTGGAAGATCTTGATCGCGACGTCCCGATCGAGCAGCGGGTCGGTGCCCTCGTACACGACGGCGCGACCTCCTCGCCCGATGGGCCCGCGGATGATGTAGCGGCCGGCGACGACGGTCGACGGCGGCATCGAGTCGGATCGTGGCTCGGGCACGGGCGCTCCAGGCTGGTCCCTCGTGGATCGAGGTACTCGGGTCAGATGATGGCACAGCGCCGCGCCCGTCGAACACCTGTGCGCCGCCGCGTCCGCGCGCCGGCCCTCGCGCCCGCCGGGCCGGTCAGCGCGTCGGCTCGGCGAACCCCAGCGGCTCGCGGGTGAACCGGTAGGTGGCCCAGTTCAGCGAACGGACCGATCCGTCGTCCCGGCGCCGGACCGTGAGCCGCTCTCCCCGTTCGCGGCCGGAGACGGTCCGGTAGGCGTCCGGGCCCTCCGCCTCGAAGACCGACGGCGGCGTCGCCGGGTCCGCACCCCCGACGACCGCCTCGAGCCGCCCCTCCCGGATCCGGAACACGAACGGCGACCCCTCCGAGAACCAGAGGCCCACGAGCGGCAGCAGCTCCGCCGGCGCGACCCGGCCGGGTGCCCACGGCTCGAGCGGGGCCGCGTCGTGGTCGGCGACCTCCGCTCCCAGCCGCACCGCCGTGCCGGCCGGGTCCTTCGCGACGCTGTTGTTCATCAGCACGACCGCCGTGACGCCCGACTCGCGGTCCGAGAACGCGCCGGTGATGCCGCCTGGCGCGCCGCCCGTGTGCCCGAACCAGGTGCGGCCGTCCTGCCGCATGATGGCGAAGCCGAGCCCCTGGGCACCGCTGAAGCGCTCGTCCCTCACCGCGTGCGGCTCGAGCATCTCGGTCACCGTGTCCCGGCGGAGCACCGACTCGTCGGGGTCGAGCAGGAACGCGTGCCAGCGGACGAGGTCGGCGACCGTGCTCGCGAGGCCACCGGCCGCGGCGAGGATGCCGGTGAACAGGACGGGCTCCTCCACCGGCACGTCCGTGAACGGCGGCACGTAGTACAGGCCGGCTCGAGGGGCCCGGAGCACGGTCGTGGTGTCGCGGAGCCCGATGGGGTCGAGCAGCCGGGCCTGGAGGCTCTCGGCCCACGGACGTCCGTCGAGGTGCGCGACGATCTCACCGAGCGCCAGGTAGCCGAGGTTGCTGTAGTGCCACGCGCTGTGCGGCGGGAGCACCCGCTCCGTCCCGTTCCAGTCGGCGACGAACCGGTCGGCCGGCGGCACCTCGAGCGTGTCCCAGAACTCGGGGGCGACCGGTTCCCGCTGCATGCCGCTCGCGTGCGCGAGGAGCTGCCGGACGGTGACTCCGGGCTGGCTGCTGCCCGGCAGGAGGTCGTCGACGCGGTCGTCGAGATCGAGTCGTCCCTCGTCGCGCAGCTGCAGCACCATCACCGCCGTGAAGGTCTTCGTGTTGCTCGCGATGAGGAACTGCGTGTCGACACCCAGGGGCACAGCGGGGTCGCCGAGGTCGGCGGTGCCCACGCCGGCGGACCACAGCAGGTCGCCCCGGTGCGCGACGCCGGCGGCGAGCGCCGGCGTCCGGCTGGCGCGCTGCGCCTCCACCGCGAGTCGATCGAGGGTCCGGCGAGTGGTGTCGAGGAGCTCGTAGCGCACGGACGTCGATGGTACGAGCGCCGCCCTCGTGCTCCGTGAGGCGCCGATCCGGCCGCGGCGGCGGAACGCGGGGAGCCGCTTCGCCGTCCTAGGCTCGTCGTACAGGGGGCGGAGCACGGACCGCGCGCCTCCGGATGACGAAGGAGTCGCATGCCGATCCGGACCCGCACCGCTGCCGCAGGGCGGGCCCCGGGCCTCCGGTGGGCTGCGCCGCTCGCGGAGGAGGGCCGATGACGGAGCTACGGAGCCAGGACTGGTACGGCGGCGAGGGCCGCGACGGCTACATCCACCGGGCCTGGATGCGGCGCGGCCTGCCGGAGGACGCCTTCGACGGGAAGCGCCCGCAGATCGCGATCGCGAACACCGCGAGCGACCTCACGCCCTGCAACATGCACCTCGACGAGGTGATGGAGTCGGTCAAGCTGGGTGTCGCGGAGGCCGGGGGCATCGCCCTCGACCTGCCCGTCGTCTCCCTCGGGGAGACCCTCGTGCGGCCCACGGCGATGCTGTGGCGGAACATGGCCGCGATGGCGATGGAGGAGATGTTCCGCGCCAACCCCATCGACGGCCTCGTGCTGCTCGGCGGGTGCGACAAGACGATCCCGGCGCTGCTCATGGCCGCGGCCTCGGTGGGCATCCCCGCGGTCGTGGTCCCGGGCGGTCCGATGATGAACGGGATGTTCCGCGGCAAGCGGATGGGCTGCGGCACGGGCGTCTGGCAGCTGTCGGAGGAGGTGCGGGCGGGCACCCTGTCGCAGGAGGCGTTCCTCGCGAGCGACCGCTCCATGATCCGAAGCAAGGGGCACTGCAACACGATGGGCACCGCCTCGACCATGGCGATCATGGCGGAGGCGCTCGGCATGACCATCCCCGGCCTCGCCGGCACCCCCGCCCCGGACGCCCGCCTGCTCGAGGCGTCGCAGGCGACCGGCCGGCTCGCGGTCGAGCTCGTCCGCGAGGGCCGCACGATCGCGGACGTCATCACGAAGGAGTCGTTCCACAACGCGATCGTCGCGCTCGCCGTCTGCGGCGGCTCCACCAACGCGGTCGTGCACCTGATGGCGATCGCCGGGCGGCTCGGCATCGAGCTCACGCTCGAGGACTTCGATCGGATCGGCGCGGAGGTGCCGCTGCTGGTGAACCTGCAGCCCTCCGGCAGCTACCTGATGGAGGACCTCTACAACGCGGGCGGGGTGCTCGCCGTGCTCGCGCAGGTGCGGGACCTGCTCGACCCCACCCCGATCACCGTGACCGGGCGTCCGCTCGTCGACTACCTCGACGATCGGGACGTCTGGAACGACGAGGTCATCGCGCCGCGGGAGGAGCCGCTCATCGCCGGGGCGGGCATCGCCGTCCTGCGCGGCAACCTGGCGCCGAACGGCGCGATCATCAAGCCCTCGGCCGCATCCGCGCACCTCCTGCAGCACCGCGGGAAGGCGGTGGTGTTCGACTCGATCGAGGACTTCCACGCGCGGGTCGACGACCCCGACCTCGACGTCACGCCGGACTCGGTACTGATCCTGCGCGGCTGCGGCCCGATGGGCTACCCGGGCATGCCGGAGGTGGCCAACCTGCCGCTGCCGCAGAAGATCCTGCAGCAGGGGGTGCGCGACATGGTCCGGATCAGCGACGGACGCATGTCGGGAACGGCATACGGCACGGTCGTGCTGCACGTCGCGCCGGAAGCCGCGGCCGGGGGCACGCTCGCGCTCGTGCAGGACGGCGACGAGATCGTGCTCGACGTACCGAACCGCACCATCGAGCTCGACGTCCCCGCCGACGAGCTCGCGCGGCGCACCCCCTCCCCCGCCCTGGTAGCCGGCTACGCCAGCGCGACCCGCGGGTGGGAGCGGCTGTACATCGAGCACGTGCAGGGCGCGGACACCGGCGCCGACCTCGACTTCCTGGTCGGCGCGAGCGGAAGCGAGGTCACCAGGGAGTCCCACTGACGAGTCGCGGCCGCACGCGAGCACGGGCCGGGAGACCCGGCCGTCGGATCCCCCGGCCCGTGCTCGGTGCCGGTCAGCGCAGTCGATCAGCTGCGGTGCGGCACACCTTTCGCCGTGCGGAGCACCGACTGCAGAGCGAAGTACTGCGGCTTCGCGACGAGGTTCGCGTCGTACAGATCCGCCGACCCCTCACCCGCGAAGACGCCCGGGATCCAGGAGTACGCGTCGCCGAAGCCCCACACCGTGTACGAGATGCAGGCCCGGACGAGCAGGCAGGCCTGCAGGCTCTCGCTGTATCCGGCGTTCTGCGCCGACTGCTCCGTCGCGGTGACGGGCAGCGTGGTGCGGACGTCGACCTCGGTCTCCGCCGTCCTGAGCCCGAGGTTCGCGAAGCGCTGCATCGAGGTCTCGAGGTCCGGGATCCCGTACTGCGTGTCGAGATGGGTCTGGAAGCCGACGCCGTCGATCGGCACGCCCTTGCGGACGAGTCCCCGGACGAGGGCGTAGGCGCCGTCCTGCTTCGGACCGGCGTACTCGATGTTGTAGTCGTTGTAGAAGAGCAACGCCTTCGGGTCGGCCTCGTGGGCCCACCGGAACGCCTTCTCGATGTAGCTCGGGCCGATCTTCTCCAGCCAGAGGTTGTCCCGCAGCGTCCCGTCCTCGTTGAACGCCTCGTTGACGACGTCCCACTGCCAGATCTTCCCCTTGAAGTGCGTCATCTCCTCCGTGATGTGCTGCTTCAGGATCGCGGCCGTCTGCTTCGACGTCAGGAAGGGGCCGAGGTCGACCAGCCACTGGGGCAGCTGGTTGTACCAGACGAGCGTGTGGCCGCGGACGAGCTGGTGGTGCTGCCGGGCGAAGCGCACCAGCTCGTCCGCAGCGGTGTAGTCGAACTGGCCGCGCTTGGGCTCGATGGCGTCCCACTTCATGACGTTCTCGGGCGTCACCGTGCTGAACTGGCTGCCGGCGATCTGGTCGTATCGCGTGTTCGAACCCAGCTGATCGGTGTTGATGGCGGTCCCGATCTTCAGCCCCGCCGCGGACTGGGCGAGCGCTCGGAGGGTCGAACGGCCTGAGCCGTCGGGGGCGGCGGACGCGCCGAGCGCGCCGCCGGCGACCAGCGCGACGGCGAGTGCCGTAGCAGCGGTGCCGGCGAGCGCGCGGCGGTGGAGGGGCGGATGGAGAGACATCGTGTGCTCCTCGTGAGTGGGCGACTTCATCGTGACCCGTGGCCGGCGCCGGCGGCGGTTGTCCAGTAGGACAACGTTTTCCATATCGGGTGTCAACGGTTTCGATGAGGTTTCGACGGCGCCCCGCGCGTCGCCGAGCAGCCGGTGCGCGGTCGACCCGAATACGCCAGAGTGGTCGGGTCCGTGCACGGCGCGGCGCGATCGGAGGAGCGCACATGGAGCCCCAGAGCCTGCCCGAGTGGGCCATCCGCCGAGCGGTCACGGGTGACGGCGCACGATGGGCGGTGCGCATCGGCGGCGAGGACCGCTGGATCGACGGCGGCCTCGCAGACCTGCTGGCGCTGCCGCTCGATGCGGCCCGTGCGCGGCTCGAGGCCGCGAGGGAAGCCGCCGAGGCGTTCGAGGTCGGGGCTCCCGTGGACGAGCAGGAGGTGTGGGCCGCAGGCGTCACCTACGAGCGCAGCCGGGACGAGCGCATGGCCGAGTCCACGGAGGCGTCGATCTACGACCGCGTCTACGTGGCCGAGCGGCCCGAGCTGTTCTTCAAGTCGACGGCGTCGCGCGTGGTCGGCCCCGGCGGGGCGGTGGGGATCCGGGCCGACTCGGCCTGGGACGTGCCGGAGCCGGAGCTCGGCCTCGTGTTCACGAGCGCCGGGGAGCTGTTCGGGTACGTGCCCGGCAACGACATGTCGAGCCGGTCGATCGAGGGCGAGAACCCGCTGTACCTGCCGCAGGCGAAGGTCTACGAGGCCGCATGCGCCCTCGGGCCGGCGATCGTGCCGGTGTGGGCGGCAGGAGGTCCGTTCGAGATCGGGCTCGAGATCGAGCGGGACGGCGGCGTCGCGTTCGAGGGCACCACCTCGACCGCGGCCATCACGCGCACCGCCCAGGACCTCGGCGCCTGGCTCTTCGCGGCGATGCCGTTCCCCGCGGGCGCGGTGCTGCTGACCGGCACGGGCATCGTCCCGCCCGAGTCGTTCACGCTGGCGGCGGACGACGTGGTGCGCGTCCGGGTCGAGGGCGTCGGCGTCCTCGAGAACCGGGTGCGCGTGGTCGGCCGGGATCCGCGTGACCGGTCGGACGACACCGCGGGCTGACCCGGCCGGCCGGCTCAGCCGGCGAACGCGTACTGGACGGCCCCTGCGACGCCCGCCTCGTGGGCGAACACCGCCCCCGCAGCCGGCTCCGCGCGGTCCTCGCCCTTCCCGTCCCTCGAGGTCGTGATGAACAGGGTGGTGCCGTCGGGGCCACCGAAGGTGCAGGAGGTCACGTCGCGGACCGGCACCTCGACGACCTCCGTCAGGCGCCCCTCCTGGTCGTAGCGGTGCACGGCGTTGCCGCCGAACAGCGCCGTCCAGAGGCCGCCCTCGGCGTCGATCGCGAGGCCGTCGGGGTTGCCCTGCTCCTCGGGGATGTCGACCACCGTCGTGCGCCTCCCGAAGGCGCCGGTGACGGGATCGAAGTCGAAGCGCGAGATGCGATGCGTCGGGGTGTCGTTGTAGAACGCGGCCAGCCCGTCCGCCCGCCACTGGAGCCCGTTCGAGATGGTCACGCCCTCCAGGACGCGGTGCACGGACCGGTCGTGGTCGATCCGGTAGAGCGTGCCGGCGCCCTCGGTCGCCCCGTAGGCCATGGTGCCGAGGAAGAGGCGCCCCTGCGGGTCGCACCCGCCCTCGTTCATGCGGATCGCCGGGTCGTCGAATACCGTCTGGACGTCGCCGACCGGGGTCAG
>NZ_JBQCGC010000060.1:0-4760 GCF_051956055.1 Amnibacterium sp. | reverse complement strand
GCGCCCGCGTTCTCCATCGCGCCGGCGTTGTACTCCGGCACGAAGAGCTGGTCGTACTTGTCGAACGGGTACGGCACGCCGAAGATCCGCTCGTAGAACTCGAAGCCCTGCTTCGTCTTCGCGAACACGTAGTCCGCGTCGAGGTGGTCGAACAGGGAGGCGCGGGCGAACGCGCCGAGCGCGATGGTGCGGCCGTCGGCGCTCGTCAGCTCGTCGGTGACCGACTTGTACGGGCCCGCGATGAGGGCGGTGATGTACGAGGAGATCACCGGGGTGGGCGCGAACCGCCAGGTCGCGACACCGTCGCCGGCGGCCTCCGGCTCGGGCGTCGCCTGGTTCGAGGTGACGGACCAGCGCGCCGGCGCCGTCACGGTGAAGCGGAAGGTCGCCTTCAGGTCCGGCTGCTCGAACACCGCGAACATGCGGCGGGAGTCCGGCACCTCGAACTGCGTGTACAGGTACACCTCGTCGTCGACGGGATCGACGAACCGGTGGAGGCCCTCGCCGGTGTTCGTGTAGACGCCGTCCGCGTCGACGACCAGCTCGTTCTCCTCCTGCAGGTCGGGCAGCTGGATCCGGACCCCGTCGCTCACCTCGGCGGGGTCGAGCGCGGTCCCGTTCAGCGTCACCGAGCGCACCGTGCGGGTGATCGCGTCGATGAAGGTGGAGGCGCCGGGTGTGCCCGCGAAGCGCACGGTCGTCTTCGACCCGAACACGTCCGGACCTCTCGTGAGGTCGAGCTCGACCTCGTACGCGGACGGCCGCACCAGACGCGCCCGCTCCTCCGCCTCGGCCCTGGTCAGGTTCTCTCCGGGCATGTCGCTCCTCGCCTCGTACTTCGGCCGACAACCCTACGCAGCCGAGCCCGGTGCTCATTGATCACGGATCGGGACGGATCCGCAACACGCCGTCGCCGCCCGCGCCGGCAGCGGCGTGGCACCGGATGGGGCTTGATCCGTGCGGCAGGAGGCCCGCTCTAGGATCGGCAGCATGCGGGTGCACCTCGGCACGGACCACGCCGGTCTCGACTTCTCGAAGCATCTCAAGGAGCACCTGGAGTCGCAGGGCCACGAGGTCGTCGACCACGGCCCCACCTCCTTCGAGCCGCTCGACGACTACCCCTCCTTCTGCATCGACGCCGCGATCGGCGTGATGAACGACCGCGGCGCCGGGATCGACGCGCTCGGGGTCGTGTTCGGCGGATCGGGCAACGGCGAGCAGATCGCGGCGAACAAGGTGAAGGGCATCCGCGCCGCGCTGATCTGGAACGAGTCCACCGCGCTGCTCGCCCGCCAGCACAACGACGCGAACGTGTGCGCCGTCGGTGCGCGCCAGCACACGCTCGAGGAGGCGGTCCACCTGATCGACCTCTTCCTGGCCGAGCCCTTCTCGGGCGAGGAGCGCCACGCGCGCCGCATCGCCCAGCTCGCGGAGTACGAGTCCACCGGCACGATCGCCGGGCACCCCGTCATCCCGCTCGACGCCGCCGGGCACGTGGGCGGCTGACGTGCCGGAAGGCCACTCGATCCACCGGATCGCGCTGCAGTTCCGGAGGAACTTCGTCGGCCGACGGTGCGCCGCCTCCAGCCCGCAGGGGCGCTTCGCGGCCGGTGCCGCGGAGCTCGACGGCCGCGAGCTGGTCGCGTCGTCGGCCGTCGGCAAGCACCTGCTGCTCGAGTTCGAGGGGGAGCGCACGCTGCACGTGCACCTCGGGCTGTACGGGGCGTGGGACTTCGCGGGCGAGGTGACCGCCGATCCCACCTTCACCTCGGCGGGCGGCCGGATGGGGCAGACGAACCAGCGGGGCACGCAGCTGGACGACTTCACCGGCCTCCGGGCCGGCGCGCTCGAGGAGGCGCCGGCCGCCCTCCTCGCGGTCGCCGGGGACGGCCCCGGGGAGCGGAACCTCAAGGTCGACGCGCTCCCCGAGAGCTCGCTCGCGTCCATCGGCGCACCCCGGAGGACCCGCCTCCGGATGTCCGAGTCGGATCGTGAGGTCGAGGTGGAGGAGGGCGACTTCCCGCCCGCGCCCATCGGCGCCGTCCGGCTCCGGCTGCTCACCGACACGGCGGTCGCCGACCTCCGGGGGCCGACCGCGTGCGAGGTGTTCGACCCGGAGCAGGTGCAGCGGCTCCTCGCGAAGCTCGGCCCCGACCCCATGCACGACTCCGGCAAGGCGGCCGAGGACCGCTTCGTGGCCCGGGTTAGGAGGTCGGCGACGCCGATCGGCCTGCAGCTGATGGACCAGTCGGTGGTCGCGGGCATCGGCAACGTCTACCGCGCCGAGCTGCTCTTCCGCGCGCGCCTCAACCCGCACGCGCCGGGCAGCTCGATCCCCGAGCCGGCGCTGCGCCGACTCTGGAAGGACTGGGCCCACCTGCTGGCCGTCGGTGTCGAGACCGGGCAGATGATGACCAGGGACGACCTGAAGACGGAGGAGGACTACCGCCGCGCCATGGCCAGCCGCGACGAGCGCCACTACGTCTACAAGCGGACCGGGCAGCGCAGCCCACGGGGCAAGGGCACCGTGGTTATGGAGGAGATGGGCGGCAGGAACCTCTACTGGGCGCCCGGCTGGCAGACCCGGCCAGAGGCGTGAGCGACCTCCTCCTCCGCGGCGGCCGGATCGACGGCGCCGTCGTGGACGTCCTGGTGCGGGACGGCCGGATCGCGGCGATCGGGCCGTCGCTCCCCGCGGTGCGCGCCGAGACGATCGACCTCGACGGTCGAACGGTGCTGCGCGGGCTCTGGGACGAGCACGTGCACGTGACCCAGGCCGCGCTGGCGTCGAGACGCACGCCGCTCGGCGGTGCCGCGAGCGCCGCGGAGGCGCTCGCGCTCGTCCGCTCGGCGCTCGACGCCGCGGGTCCCGACGAGGTGGTGGTCGGAGTCGGGTTCCAGGACGGCGTGTGGCCGGACCGCCCGTCGCTCGCCGCGCTCGACGCGGTGGCGGGGGAGCGCACCGTGATCCTGATCAGCCACGACGTGCACGCGGTGTGGCTCGGCTCCGCCGCGGCGCGCCGGCTGGGCGTGCAGGTCGACGCCGGAGGGATCCTCCGCGAGGGGGCCGCCTTCGCGGTCGGCCAGCAGGCCAACGCGTTGACGGGCGCGGATGCCGACCACGCTGTCGAGTCGCTGCTGACGGCGGCGGTGCGCCGTGGCGTCGTCGGCGTCGTCGATCTCGAGATGACCTGGAACCGCGACGTCTGGGCGGCGCGGATGGCCCGGGGCTGGGCGGGGCCGCGGATCGAGGCGGGCGTGTACGCGAACCATCTCGACCGTGCGGTGGCGGAGGGGATGCGCACGGGCGCCGTCGTGGACGGCACCGACGGCCTGCTGACGGTCGGCCCCATGAAGCTGCTCGTCGACGGGGCGCTGAACACCCGCACGGCCTACTGCGCCGACCCGTACCCGCACGGCGGCCACGGGCGCCTGGAGGTGCCGGAGGCGGAGCTGCGCGAGGTCCTCGGCCGCGCCACGGCCGCCGGTTTCGTTCCGGCGGTCCACGCCATCGGGGACGCGGCCGTCACGGTCGTCCTCGACGCCTACGAGGCGACGGGTGCGCACGGGCGGATGGAGCACGCGCAGCTGATCGCCGACGCGGACCTGGCGCGGTTCGGTCGCCTGGGCGTCGTCGCGAGCGTGCAGCCCGCCCACCTCCTCGACGATCGCGAGGTCGCGGCGGAGCACTGGCCAGGCCGCACCGGGCGCGCGTACCCCCTCCGGTCCCTGCTGGCCGCCGACGCGGTGCTCGCGTTCGGCTCGGACGCGCCGGTCGCACCGCTCGACCCGTGGCTGGCGATCCGTGCCGCGGTCGACCGAGCGCGTCCGGGGGAGGCGCCGTGGCATCCCGAGCAGCGCATCCCGCTCGACGCCGCGCTCGCCGCCTCCACGCGGGGACGGGCCGCACCGCGGGTCGGCGACGCGGCGGACCTCATCGCACTCGACCGGCCGGTCGACGAGCTGGATCCCGACTCGGTCGCGATGACCCTGATCTCCGGCCGCGTCGCGCACCGCGCGCTCTGACCCCGGCCGCTGCCGGCAGGGCGCGCACACGCGGGCGTTCACCGCATGGACACGGTGCGGCCACGGCGCCGTTCACGGCGCGGACGACCATGGCGCGCATGGCAGTCGTCAGCATCGCCGAGACCGTGACCCGACCCGCCTCCGCGACGCTGCGGTCCTGGTTCCCCGTCCCGAGCGGCTCCGGCGATGCCCGGGGCGGCGCGCTGCTCGCGGAGGAGGTCGATGTCGCCGCCCGGATCGCGGAGACCGTCTCGCGGATGGCGACGGAGGAGGATCCGGCGCGTCTGGACGTGTTGACGGACGAGGCGACCGTGCTCTTCGCGCGGGCCCAGGAGCTGCGCCTCGCGCTGGCGCTCGCGGCGAGGGCCGAGGACGACACCTGGCTCGTGCGGCTCGACCTGGACTGATCCCGCGGCGCGGGACCGGGAGACCCCGAGCCGCCCGGCTACGATGATCGGGCGCTGGTCCGGCGATCGGCGCTTCGCGGATGTAGCTCAATGGTAGAGCCTCAGTCTTCCAAACTGATTACGCGGGTTCGATTCCCGTCATCCGCTCCACACAAAACGGTGTTCTGACCGAGAGAAATCCAATGACTGATTCGGCCTGGGTTCGGTTCCTATCGTTCCCTTTGGCCAGCGGGTGCTGGCCGGGCTGATTCGAGGGCAGCGTAGAACGCTTGCTCGACCTCGATCGGGGTGCGGTAGTCGAGCTCGGAGTGGAGCCGCTGGTTGTTC